>CAYYAT010000235.1:0-3456 GCA_964469595.1 uncultured Thermomonas sp. | reverse complement strand
CGGGCGCGTGGGAGCTGCCGGTGGCCGCGCGCGCGCTGGCGCTGGCCGGCCGCCATGCGGCGATCGTCGCCCTGGGTTGCGTGGTGCGCGGCGATACCCGTCACTACGCGCAGGTGGCCGACGGCGCCTCCGAGGGCCTGATGCGGGTGGCGCTGGATACCGGGGTGCCGGTGCTGAATGGCGTGCTGGCGGTGGAACGCTTCGAGGATGCCCTGGCCCGCGCCGGCGGCAGCCACGGCAACAAGGGCGAGGAGGCGGCGCTGGTGGCGATCGAGATGGCCGACCTCCGCCGCAAGCTGCAGGAGCTGGCATGAACGAGCATCATCGTCGCCGTCCCGACGGCATTGACCCCGTGGCCCGCTCGCGTTCGCGCCGGCGCGCGCTGCAGGCGGTGTACGCCTGGCAGATCAACCACGCCGACGAGCGCAGCCTGCTGGCGCAGTTCGCGCACGTGCAGGCGCACGAAGTGGCCGACCTCGACTACTTCGAAGACCTGGTGCGCGGCGTGCTGCGCCACGTCGATGCGCTGGACGCGGCGCTGGCCGGGCACCTGGACCGCGGCATCACCGAGGTGGACCCGATCGAGCGCGCCGCGCTGCGGATCGCCGCCTACGAGCTCGTCCACCGTCCGGACGTGCCGTACCGGGTGGTGATCAACGAGGCCATCGATTCCACCAAGCGCTTCGGCTCCGAGCACGGCCACACCTACGTCAACGGGGTGCTGGACAAGGCGGCCGCGATGCTGCGCGGCGTGGAAGCGAAGAAATAATCCGCCCCGCGCGGGCCGTGCCGGAAGCCGCATGTCCGAGGGTGAATTCGACCTGATCGCGCGCATCCGCCAGCGCATCGCCGCGCGTGACGACGTGGCGCTGGGGATCGGCGACGACTGCGCGCTGCTCGCGCCGCCGCCGGGCATGCAGCTGGCGGTGACGATGGACACCCTCAATGCCGGGGTGCATTTCCCGGCCGACAGCGCGCCCGCCGACATCGGCTGGAAGGCGCTGGCGGTGAATCTGTCCGACCTCGCGGCGATGGGCGCGGCCCCGGCCTGGTGCACGTTGTCACTGACGTTGCCGCACGCCGACGCTGCCTTCGTGGACGGCTTCTGCGACGGGTTCCTCGCGCTCGCGGCGCAGCACGGCGTGGCGCTGGTCGGTGGCGACACCACCCGCGGGCCGCTGGCGGTGTCCATCACCGCGCACGGGTTCGTACCGGCGGGCGCGGCCTTGCGCCGCGACGGCGCGTGCGTCGGCGACGATGTGTGGGTCAGTGGCACCCTGGGCGATGCCGCCGGCGCGCTGGCGCAGTGGCGGGCGGGCACGGCGATCGCGCCGCCCTTGCGCGCGCGGCTCGACCGCCCCACGCCGCGGGTGGCGCTGGGCCTGGCCCTGCGCGGGATCGCCAGCAGCGGCATCGACATTAGCGACGGACTGCTGGCCGACCTCGCGCACATCGCGCGCGCCAGCGGCGTCGGCGCCGAGATCGAGGCCGATGCTCTGCCGGCCAGCCCGGCGCTGGGCGCGGCCTTCGCAACCGAGGCGATGCGCCGCCTGCAGGCCACCGGCGGCGACGATTACGAACTGTGCTTCACCGCCCCGGTCACGCAGCGCGCGGCAGTGCAGGCGCTGGCCGCGCGGCTAGGGCTGCCGCTGGCGCGGATCGGCCGCATCGTCGCCGGCAGTGGCGTCCACTGCCCCGGCCTCGACGGCCTCGCCCCGGGCTACCAGCACTTCGCCTAGCGGCTTTCGCGGCAATGCCCGTTCGTGGTGAGCCTGTCGAACCACGAACGGATGCGGCTGCGTTCAGGGCGGCAGCAGCTTGCCCGGGTTGAGGATGCCGTCCGGGTCGAAGGCGTGCTTCACCGCGCGCATCGCCGCCAGCGTAGGGGCATCGAAGGCGCGCGCCATGAAGTCGCGCTTGGACAGGCCGATGCCGTGTTCGCCCGAGAGCGTGCCGCCCAGCGCCAGCGCGAGATCGAACACCTGCGGCAGCGCGGCCTGCGCGCGCGCGGTCTCGTCGGCATCGTCCGGGTGGTAGAGCAGGTTGACGTGCAGGTTGCCGTTGCCAGCGTGGCCGAAGCAGACGATGGTCAGCCCATGCGCATCCGCCAGCGCCTCCACGCCGGCCACCAGCTCGGGGATCCGCGAGACCGGCACCACCACGTCCTCGTTGATCTTGCCGGGGGCGATCGTGCGCAGCGCCGGCGACAGCGCGCGGCGGGCGGCCCACAGGCGGTCGCGCGCGGCGCCATCGGGCGCGACGTCCATGTCCAGCAGGCCCTCGCCCTCGGCCGCAGCGCCCAGCGCGGCCAGGATGTCCGGCAAGGCCTCGGCGCTGCCGTCGGCCTCGATCAGCAGCATCGCGCCGGCCTCGGGCACGTCGCTGCCGTTGCGCCGCAGCAGCATCAGGCTGCGGCGGTCCAGGAACTCCAGCATCGCCGGCACCACCGGCTGCGCCATCAACCGCGAAACCGCCGCCGCGGCGCTGGCGGCATCGCGGTAGAACGCGCGCAGGCCGGCCTGTGCCTGCGGGCGCGGGGTCAGCTTGAGGGTGGCCTCGACGATCAGCGCCAGCGTGCCTTCGCTGCCGATCAGCAGGCGGGTCAGGTCGTAGCCCGCGGAGGCTTTCGTAAAGGCGCCGCCGACCCGGATCAGTTCGCCCGCGCCGGTGACGGCGACCAGCCCCAGCACGTTGTCGCGGGTGGCGCCGTACTTCACCGCGCGCGGGCCGCCGGCATTGGTGGCGAGGTTGCCGCCGATGGTGCAGCTGTCGGCGCTGGAGGGGTCCGGCGGCCAGAACAGGCCGTGCGGCGCCAGCGCGGCCTGCAGCGCGCCGTTCAGCACGCCCGGTTCCACCACCGCGCAGCGGTCGGCGGGGCGGATGTCCAGTATCCGGTTCATGCGCGCGAACGACACTGCGATGGCCTCGGGGGTCGGCACCGCCGCGCCGGTGGTGCCAGTGCCCGCGCCGCGCGCGACGATCGGCACGCCATGCGCACGGCAGGCGCGAACGAGGGCGATGACCTGGTCGCGCGTGCGCGGCAGTGCCACCGCCTGTGGCGGCACGTGGCGGCGGGAGTCGTCGCCGCCGTGGGCCTCGCGCGCCGCGGCGTCCACGCGCCAGCCCTCGCCCAGCAGTGCGGCGAGTTCTGCGACGAGGGCGGCGGGCAGCGCCATGCGGGTCAGGCCTCGTCGGCGCGGAAGGCGTCGCGCAGCCAATCGAGTTCAGGGGCGGCCGGATCGCCCGCCGCGGCCACCACGTCGAAGCGGCAGGGCGCCTGCGCATGCTCTGGATGCCGGATCAGGAAGGCCTGCGCCGCCTGCACCAGCCGCCGGCGCTTGCCGGCATCCACCGAGGCCGCGCCGCCGCCGAAGCCGGCGTGCGCGCGGTAGCGTACCTCCACGAAGACCACGCTGCCGGCGTCGTCCATCACCAGGTCGAGTTCGCCGCCGCGGC
>CAYYAT010000234.1:0-3465 GCA_964469595.1 uncultured Thermomonas sp. | reverse complement strand
ATTGTGCGGGAAAGCGCGGCGCGGCGGAACCCGACAGGACCTTAGGCACAAGCGCGCGCGGCGGCGGCTGCTACCCTGCCGCCTGCCTTTTCGCGGAGCTTCCTGATGCGCCTGTCCCCGTTCGTGCTGGCCCTGCTTCTCTGTGCGCGATCACCTGATTTGAGACAGATGGGAAGGCGCGGGATAAGGCGGGAAATTCCAGCACCGACAAAGGCTTAGAAAGTTTCACCTGTCTCAAATCAGTGGAGGCGTTCGGAAGCTGAATAGGCGCTTCTAGGGCCTATTTCTCATCTGATTTGAGACAACTTGATGAGCGCGACCGCGTGTTCGAGCGTGCATTGAAGGCCGCACAATCGGAGCGCGTATGGTCTTCTGGAATCCGCACTGCTGCTAGCGTTCAGGCGCTTGCATGGCTTCATTGCACCCGCCGGCGCGCTGAGGATGAATGGGGGCGCGGGACGCCAAGAGGAGTGAAACTTCCGCCTCCGAAGTTTCACGTCGAAGTTTCACTCTGGCTGCCTCGCCCTGATCAGCCCTTCTGCCTCTTCCTGGCCACCGCCTGGTAGACCTTGCTCAACTGGTCATCGGTGAGCTCGGTGCAGCTGGTCACCCAGCCTTCCTGTCACGCGTGAGCGCCAGCACGGCGCGCCGCAGCTGTGCTAGCTCCGCCGCCTCCTGAGCGCGCGTCAGCAGATCGGAGAGGATTGAGTCGCGGCGGGCCTCATCCGGCTCTTCCTCGACCAGCTGGATCAGCGCGGCCCAGCGCCTGGCATGGGGGTGGTCGGGCGGCAGAAAGCCCGCAAACGCCTGTTCCTGCGATGTTTCTGGCTTCGGCTCCGCTTTGCGGTGGAACATCTCACCATCGCCAGTGAGCAGCCAGTTCATGTTGACGCCAGTGCGGGCGTAGGCGGCGAGAGCCGCTGATCCAGGCTCGCGCTCGCCGTTCTCATATCCGACGATCGTCCGCTTTGGCAGCCCGATACGCTCCGCCATCTGGACCTGCGTGAGGCCGAGACAGTCACGCAGGGCACGGAGGCGGTCAGGGATGTTCATGCGTTTCCAGTTCCAGCTTTCGGTGGGAAAGCTGGAACTGCCAGATCGCCCACGCAATGAGTTCCAGCTTTCTATAAGTACTTGTTTCGCATGATTTTTTCGCAGGATGAGGCTGGGCAGCGGGAACTGGAAGCTGGAACCAAAAAAAACTTCCACGATCGTGGTTGACAATTTCCACAATTGAGCGCATTGTTCGCACCATGCTGAACGATGTCGCACCGAAGATACCCCAACAGAGGAACCAACGCACGCTGACCATCGCCGAGGTCAGGCGTGAGTTCGACCGGCATGGATGGACGATCCGGGGCTGGGCGCAGCAGCACGGCATCTCCGAGCGGATCGTCTATGAACTGATGCGCGGCCGCATTCGCGGTCGGCGCGGCACCGCGCACAGGGCAGCGGTCCTCCTGGGCCTCAAGGACGGGGTGGTGGAATGACCGATTACACAATCGTGGACGTGGCCAGAGCGCTGCACATCTCAGTCAGAGGCGCGAACAAGCGCGCAGTCCGCGAATCCTGGCCCCACACCGACCTCCCCTGCCGTGGCGGCCGGCGGCGGGTTTACCGGCTGGCCGACCTGCCCGCCGCCGTGCGCGCGGTCCTGATCCTTCACCTGAGTCAACAAGAGGCATCCCATGCGACCGATCACGGAAGTCCGCGCCGGCCCGGTGCTGATCGCCACCATCCTGCGGACGGGCAACGGCCGGCCGACGGCGCCGGTGCGCCATCACGTGGCGTGGTCGGAGATCGCCAGGCGCCTCGGTGCGCCCACGCTGCCGCCGATGCGCTACCGACAAGAGGCCGAGGCGGCCGCGCTGGGCTGGGCGATGACGAAGCTGGACGTGCTGCGTGTGGCCGCCGCGCCCGCCGTGTTCCTGCGCCGCTGACGGAGGAGAGCCGCGCGGCGCTGTGGCGCTGGTGGGATGGCCGGCCGGAGACGGTGAAGGCCGAAGCCCGGCGCCGGCTGGTGCCGGTGCAGACGGTGCGCCGTCTGATCGACGGCGGCCTGCGCGCGCGCCAGGCCATCCGCGAGGCCGCACAGGCCCACGGCCTGCCCGAGGCCACCCTGCGCCGCTGGTGGTACGGCGGCGGCAGCTGCCCCGGCGTGGACCACGCCGCGCCGGCCGACTACCTGCCACTGCTGGCGCCCCGCCACCAGGGCAGCGGCCATGAGGCCGAGATCAGCCCCGAGGCCTGGGAGGTCCTGAAATCCGACTACCTGCGCCCGGAGCAGCCGGCCCTGTGGGCCTGCGTGCGCCGCCTGCGCGAGGTGGCGCCCAACCACGGCTGGACGGTGCCCAGCTACGCCACCCTGGCCCGCCGGATCGAGGCGCTGCCGTGGCAGGTGCGGGTGCTGGCGCGCGAGGGCCGCGAGGCGCTGGCGCGCCGCCTGCCGCACATCACCCGCACCAAGGACCACCTGCACGCGCTGGAAGCGGTGAATGCCGACGGCCACATCTTCGACCTGCGCGTGCAGCTGCCCAGCGGGGCGGTCGGCCGCCCGGTGCTGGTGGCCTGGCAGGACATCTACAGCGGGAAGATCCTCGCCTGGCGGGTGGCGGAGACGCTCTCCAGCCACCTGGTGCAGACCACCTTCGGCGAGGTGGTGGAGCGCTACGGCATCCCCGGCCACGCCTACCTGGACAACGGCCGCGAGTTCGCCGCCAAGCTGCTGACCGGCGGCAGCAAGACCCGCTTCCGCTTCCGCATCCGCGAGGAAGACCCGATCGGTCTGTTTCCGCAGCTGGGCGTGCAGGTGCACTGGACCACGCCCTACCACGGCCAGGCCAAGCCGATCGAGCGCGCCTTCCGCGACCTGTGCGAGGGCATCAGCAAGCACCCTGCGGCCGCCGGGGCCTACACCGGCAACAGTCCATTGGCCAAGCCGGCCAACTACGGCAGCCGGGCGCTGGCGTGGGATGAGTTCGTGCGGCTGGTGGACGCCGGCATCGCCGCGCACAACGCCCGCCCCGACCGCCGCAGCGCGACCGCGCGCGGCCGCAGCTTCGATGACGTGTTCAACGCCAGCTATGCCGCCAGCGTGATCCGCCGCGCCAGCCCCGAACAGCGCCGGCTGTGGCTGCTGGCGGCCGAGGGGCTGAAGGTGCGCCGCGAGGGCTACGTGGTGATCGCCGGCAACGCCTACTTCGGCGAGGCGGTCAGCGCCCTGGCCGGGCAGCACGTGGTGGTGCGCTTCGACCCGGACCGGCTGGACCAGCCGGTGCACGTGTACACGCTGGAGGGTCGCTATGTGGGCAGCGCCGAGCGCACCACGGCGCGCTTCGACGACATCGACACCGCCCGCGAGCACGCCCGCGCCCACCGGCAGCGCCAGCGCGCCGCGCGCGACCTGCACGCGGCCACGGTGCGGATGGAGGCGCTGGCAGAGGTGGCCCGCCTGCCGGCGGCCGA
>CAYYAT010000233.1:0-3465 GCA_964469595.1 uncultured Thermomonas sp. | reverse complement strand
TAGGCGTCCACCGGCGGATCGGCCGGAAGCACGGGGGAATGCGGCAATACGATCTGGCTCATGCGGCGGCCTCCTGCGGCCTGGCGTCCGCGGTTTCCAGCAGCCACTGCAGGGCATCGCGGTAGGCGTTGATGCCGCGCCCGGCCAGGTGCCGGGGCTGGGTGGCCAGGCTGGCGGCGTCGCGCAGGCGGGTGTCCATCGGGATCGGCCACGGGCAGACGGAAACGCCGGGATAGGTGTTCAGGTGCTCCAGCGTTTCATGGCTGGTGCGGGTGCGGCGGTCGTACAGGGTCGGCAGGATCTGGCGCACCAGCGCACGCCCGCGCGAACGCTCCACCATCGCCGCCGTGCGCAGCATGCCTTCCAGTCCATGCAGGGCCAGCGGATCGGTCTGGGTGGGCACCACCAGGCGGTCGCAGGCCGCCAGCGCGTTCACCAGCAGCAGGCTGAGCGTGGGCGGGCAGTCCAGCAGGGCGAAATCGTAGTCGTCGTCGGCGCCCATCAGGGCGCGGTGCAGGGCCAGGCCCAGGCCCGGCTGGGTGGCGCTGCGGCGCTCCAGGGTGGCCATCGCGGCCTGCGCGGCCACCAGCTGGATATCGGCCTGGCCGGTGGCGCGGGCCACGCTGGCGATGGACTCGCCGTTGAACAGGTCGAAGGTGCCCTTCGGCGGCGGTTCGGCGGCGATCCCGAAGGCACGCGACAGCGAGCCGTGCGGATCCAGGTCCACCAGCAGGACGCGGTGGCCGAGATCGGCCAGGCAGCGCGCCAGGCACAGCGAGCTGGTGGTCTTGCCCACGCCGCCTTTCTGGTTGGCGATCGCCCAGATCCGCATCAGGGGGCTCCCTTGGTTGTTGCGGGCGCGGCCGTGGCCGGCGCGCCGGAGGAACGCGCGTCCAGGCCCTGCATCACGCTGTCCACGTTCTCGGCGGCAGCCAGGATCACCAGCTCCACCCGGCGGTTGCGGCTGCGGCCCTCCGGCGTGGTGTTGTCGGCGATCGGCTGGTATTCGCCATAGCCCATCGCCGCCAGCCGCGCCGGGGCGATGCCGACGGCGATCAGTTCGTACACGACGTTGATGGCGCGCGCGGACGACAGGTCCCAGTTCGAACGGAACTGGGCGGTGCGGATCGGCTGGTCGTCGGTATAGCCCTCCACCCGCACCGCGTTCGGCGCGTTGCGCAGCACGCTGCCCAGCTTGCGCACGGTGTCCAGCGCGCTGGCGGTGGGGGTGGCCACGCCGCTGGGGAACAGCAGGTCGCTCTGGATTTCCACTTCCAGGAAGTTGCGGCCGCGGCGCACGCGTACCAGGCCGCTCTGCACCAGTTCGGACAGCGCCTGTTCGATCTGGTCGCCGAGCGCCTGCAGCTGCTGCTGGTCGCCCAGCCCGCCGCTGCCGTTGCCCTGCGCGGTGGCGGCCGGGGAGCCGGGCTGGTCGAGGCGGTCGCGGCGGTGCAGCGGCATCGGGACTTCCACCGGCGTCGCGGGCGCGGGGCCGCGGCGGGCTCCGGTGTCGATCACTGAGGGGTGGTCGAAGTCGCCGCCGCGCAGCTGCACCTGGCCGACCTGGATCGGCTTGATCGAGCGCGGCGCGCCGCCGAACGCGGCGGACAGGGAGTCCGCCACCACCCGGTACTTGCCCTCGTTCAGCGAGGAAATCGCGTACATCACCACGAAGAAGGCCAGCAGCAGGGTGAGCAGGTCGCCGTAGGGGATCGCCCAAGCTTCGTGGTTGAGGTGTTCTTCGTGCTGGTGGAGGCGCTTGCGGGCCATGCGCGTGGCCCTTTAGTGCATGAAGCCGGCAAGGCGGCTTTCGATGTTGCGCGGGTTCTCGCCCTCGGCGATCGCGATCAGGCCCTCGATCAGCATCTCGCGCTCCACTTCCTGGCGATGCACGATGCCCTTCAGCTTGGACGCCATCGGCAGGAACATGAGGTTGGCCGAGCCGATGCCGTAGATGGTGGCGGTGAACGCCGCGGCGATGCCGTGCCCCAGCTTGCTGGGGTCGGCCAGGTTCTTCATCACCGCCATCAGGCCGAGCACCGCGCCGATGATGCCCAGGGTGGGGGCGTAGATGCCCATGCCCTCGAACACCTTGGCGGCGGCGATATCGCGCTTGGTATGCGCATGCGATTCGATTTCCAGCATCTGCCGGATGGTGTCGGGTTCCACGCCGTCCACCACCATCTGCAGGCCCTTGCGCAGGAACGGGTCGGACTGCTGTTCCAGCAGCGGCTCCAGCGCCAGCAGGCCCTGCTTGCGGGCAAGGGAGCTCCACTCGACCATCCGCGCGATCAGCCCGTCGGTCTCCTGCGGCGGCGGGCGGAACACCCAGGCCGAGATCCGCAGCGCGCGCCGGAAGCTGTGCATCGGCGTCTGCAGCAGGATCGCGGCGATGGTGCCGAGGATGACGATGGTGAACGCGGCCGGCGACCACAGGCCGCTGATGCCGGCTCCCTTCAGTACGCTGCCGCCGACCAGGGCGACGAGGCCCAGGATCGCGCCGATGATGCTGAGGATGTCCATATATCCACCGCTATCGGCCGCGCGGGGCTCCGCTTGAGCAGGCTCCGCCTGCGCCGCGCTGTGCCGGGCCGAGCAGCGCATCGACATCGAGGATCATCGCCATCCGCCCGTCGCCGACCAGGCTGGCGCCGGCGTAGCCGGGCAGGCCGCGCAGGCTGCGCGGCAGCGCCTTGATCACCACTTCCTCGCGGCCCAGCACGCGGTCCACCAGCAGGCAGAAGCGCTGCTCGCCGGATTGCAGGACCACCCCGCGGGTGGCGTCGTCGCTGCCACGCGGCAGGCCCAGCCAGTCGCGCAGCGACAGCACCGGCATCGGCCGTTCGCGCAGGTCGAGGATCTTCTGGCCGTCCATCCACAGCAGCTGCGCCGCGTCGTGGGCGATCACCTCCAGCACCCGCACCAGCGGCAGCGCGTACACGTCCTGGTCGAGCTCGACCAGCAGGGTGGGAAGGATCGCCAGGGTCAGCGGCACCCGGATCACGAAGCGGGTGCCTTCGCCGATTTCGGAGAAGATCTGCACCTGGCCGGAGAGCTCGCGAATCTTGGATTGCACCACGTCCATGCCGACCCCGCGCCCGGACAGGTCGGACACCTCGGTGCGGGTGGAGAACCCCGGCAGGAACAGCAGCGACAGGCATTCCTCCGGCGACAGCCGGCCGGCGGCCTCGGCGTCGATCACGCCCTTGCGCACGGCGCTGCGGCGGATGTTCTCCGGGTCGATGCCGGCGCCGTCGTCGCTGACCTCGATCGAGACGTGGTCGCCTTCCTGCTGCGCGGACAGGCGTACCCGCCCGGCCTCTGGCTTGCCGGCGGCGCGGCGCGCCTCGGGCATCTCGATGCCGTGGTCGATGGCGTTGCGCACCAGGTGCACCAGCGGGTCGGCCAGGGCCTCGACCAGGTTGCGGTCGAGCTCGGTCTCGGCGCCGATCAGCTCCAGGTCCA
>CAYYAT010000232.1:0-3470 GCA_964469595.1 uncultured Thermomonas sp. | reverse complement strand
GGGCGAGGCCGACCTGCGCGCGCAGATCGCGCTGTCCAAGACCCTGCTGGCGGAGGTGCCGTACTCCGACTGGGTGACGGTGACCCCGCACACGCCGGAGCAGATCATCGCCCACGGCGAGGAGATCGGCCTGATCACCCGCACCGCGCACCCGCTGGGCGACGTGCTCGGGGTGGAGGGCGACAACGCGGTGCTGCTGAGCTACTTCCGCAACAACGTTCTGCACCTGTTCACCGCCTCCTCGTGGATCGCGGTGTGCTTCCAGAACAACCGCCGCATGGGCCGGCGCCAGCTGCAGCAGATCGGCCGCACCCTGTACCCGTTCCTGCAGGCCGAGCTGTTCCTGCCCTGGGACGAGGACACCTTCGCCGCGCGCATCGACCACACCATCGGGGTGTTCGTGCGCGAGGGCCTGCTGGAGCAGGTGAGCGACGAGGACGGCGGCATCCTCCAGCGCAACACCGGGCAGAGCGACGAGGTGTTCCGCCTGCGCGCGCTCGGCCACACCCTGCAGCAGGCGTTCGAGCGCTACTACATCGCGATCGCGGTGCTGGTGAAAAACGGCTCCGGCACGCTCGGCGCGGGCGAGCTGGAAGGCCTGTGCCAGCTCACCGCGCAGCGCCTCTCGCTGCTGTACGCGCCGGCCGCGCCGGAATTCTTCGACAAGACCCTGTTCCGCGGCTTCATCCAGAAGCTGCGCGAGCTCAAGCTGGTGTGGCCCGACGACACCGGCCGGCTGGCGTTCGACGAGCGCCTGAAGGCCTGGGCCAAGGATGCGCGCGTGGTGCTCGGGCGCGAGCTGCGCCACACCATCGAGAAGATCAGCCCTGCCGGCAGCGGCCGCAGCAGCGGCGAGCAGCCGGCGCTGCCCGCGGACGGCGTAGAAGGGCAAGCACGGCAAGGCCAGGACGCGCAGGGACCCGAGTGAGGCGCGCGGCGGCCCGCCGCGCTTGGGACTCCACGCCGGGCTTGCGGCTCACGCCGGCTCGTCCGGGATCAGCAGGTTCTCGATCCAGGCGATCTGGTCCTTCAGCAGCAGCTTGTGCTTCTTCATCCGCTTGAGCACCAGCTCGTCGGCCTGGATGCCCTCCTGCAGGCGGGCGATGGCCTCGTCCAGGGCGCGGTGCTCCTGGCGCAGCTCGGCGACGCGCCGGGCCAGGCGCGAGAGTTCGGCCGGATCGAGGGGCTGGTTCATGCCCCGAGCATAGCGCGCCCGGCGCGCCGCGGCAGGCGGGTAAAATGCGGCCGGATGACGACCCAGGCCCACATTCCCGCGCCGCCCCCCGCCCGCCACAAGCGCGAGGCCGACAAGCTGGCCAAGCGCCTGCGCCACCAGGTGGGCAAGGCCATCGCCGACTTCGGCATGATCGAGGACGGCGACAAGGTCATGGTCTGCCTGTCCGGCGGCAAGGACAGCTACACGCTGCTGGACGTGCTGCTGCAGCTGCAGAAGAAGGCGCCGGTCGAGTTCAGCATCACCGCGGTCAACCTCGACCAGAAGCAGCCGGGCTTCCCCGAGCACGTGCTGCCGGAGTACCTGCGCTCGATCAGGGTGGACTTCCACATCCTCGAGCAGGACACCTATTCGGTGGTCAGCCGCGTCATCCCCGAGGGGAAGACGATGTGCTCGCTGTGCTCGCGCCTGCGCCGCGGCGCGCTGTACACCTATGCCGCGCAGCACGGGTTCACCAAGATCGCGCTGGGCCACCACCGCGACGACATGGTGAACACCTTCTTCCTCAACCTGTTCTTCCACGCGAAGTTGAGCGGCATGCCGCCCAAGCTGCTGAGCGACGACGGCAAGCACGTGGTGATCCGGCCGCTGGCCTACGTGCGCGAGGACGACATCGCCGCCTACGCCGAGGCAAAGCAGTTCCCGATCATCCCCTGCAACCTGTGCGGCTCGCAGGAGCACCTGCAGCGCAAGCAGGTGAAGAGGATGTTGGCGCAGTGGGAGAAGGAGACGCCCGGCCGGATCGAGACGATCGCGCGCGCGCTGGGCGACATCCGCCCGTCGCAACTGGCCGACCCCAGGCTGTTCGACTTCCTCGCGCTGGGCCGGCGCAGCGACGCCCCGCCGCCCGACGCCCACGCCTGGCTGGCCGGCGCGCCGGCCGAGCCCGAGCCGGTGGCGATGGCGCTGCACCCGGTGCGCAACCACGATGGGCTGGACATCTTGAAGTCCTGATCCCGCGCCGCGTTTCCTCATTTCCGCTCGGCCGCCACCCCTCCGCTGGCGACGGCCCTTCCACAGGATTCCCGATGTTCTTCCGCAACCTCACCCTGTTCCGCTTCCCGTCCTCGCTCGACCTGTCCGACCTCGAACCGCAGCTGGCGGAGTGCGCGCTCAAGCCGGTGGGCCCGCTGGAACTCGCCTCGCGCGGCTTCGTCGCGCCGATGGGCCAGCACCATGACGGCTTGCTGCACCTGTGCGACGGCGCGCGCTGGCTGACCGTGGGCGGCGAGGACAAGCTGCTGCCCGGCGCGGTGGTCAACGACCTGCTGCAGAAGAAGCTGGCCGCGATCGAGGAGAAGGAAGGCCGCAAGCCCGGCGGCCGCACCCGCAAGCGGATCAAGGACGAGCTGGTGACCGAGCTGCTGCCGCGCGCGTTCGTGCGCCCGGTGCGCACCGACGCGCTGGTGGACGCCACGCTCGGCGTGATCGCGATCGACACCTCCTCGCGCAAGTCGGCCGAGTCGGTGGTGTCGGAAGTACGGCGCGCGCTGGGCAGCTTCCCGGCGCTGCCGCTGAACGCGGAAGTGGCGCCACGCGCCGTCCTTACCGGCTACTTGGCCGGCGATGCGCTGCCCGACGGGCTCACCCTGGGCGATGAATGCGAGCTGCGTGACCCCGCTGATTCCGGCGCGGTGGTGAAGATCCAGCGCATGGAGCTTTCCGGCGAGGAGATCAGCAAGCATCTGGAAGCCGGCAAGCAGTGCACGCGGCTGGCGCTGGTGCTGGACGACCACGTCAGCTTCGTGATCGGGGAAGACCTGATCGTGCGCAAGTTCAAGCTGCTGGACGGCGCGGTGGACCAGATGGAGTCCACCGAGCACGACGACATCGTGGCCGAACTGCAGGCCCGCCTGGCGCTGATGACCGGCGAGTTCAAGCGCCTGTTCGCGGTGCTGGAGAAGGCGTTCAAGCTCAGCAAGGCGGAGTGAAGCGCACTCAGCCGCAGCTGATCTTGTCGATCTTGCCGGCGGCGTCCTGCAGCACGTTCAGGCGGTCGCCGCGGTAATCCATCGTCATCGGCTGGCCGGGCTTGAGGCTGCGCAGCGTGCGCGCACCGGCGGCCTGGCGCGCGGCCTCGAGATTGGCGGCGGTCGCCGGCTGGCCCACGAACCGCTGCGCCGGCGCGGCATCACAGGCCATCGTCAGCGGCGGGGGCGGAGGCGGGGCCGGCGGGGCGGGAGGCGCGGGCGGCGGGGGGGCCATCCCGGCCGGCGGGGCGGGCGGTGCCGGAGGC
>CAYYAT010000231.1:0-3489 GCA_964469595.1 uncultured Thermomonas sp. | reverse complement strand
TGCCGCTGCGCGGCGATCCGCCGATGACGCGCTTCCTGGCCGAACAGCTGGCCACGCCGCACTGGTACTCGATGGCGCCGGCGCAGCGCGATTTCGGTTACGTGCCGCGGGTGTCGATGGCGGATGGGCTGGCGCGGTTGCGGGATTCGCTGGCAGCTGCTTCCGCCTGAGCGGCCAGCAGCGCATCCAGCCAGCCGTGCAGTATCTCCAGATGCCGCGCGATGGCTTGCTCGGGCGTGGCCGGCGGTGGTGCGCCGTGGCGGTCGGCGTGGCGTTCGAGCACGGCATCGATGTCCATCCAGTCGCCTGCGCTCATGTCTGCCAATGCGGCCTCTGCATCCGGCGGCAGCGTGCCTTCCGGCAGCGTCGTCGAATCCTGTCGCGCCAGTACCTCGAGCATGCGCGAATGCAGCTGCGCATAGCGTCGCGACCAGTCCCGCCACGGCCCCACGCCCTGTGCGGCGAGGAACCCGTTCACCGTTCCTTCGCGCCCGTACTCGCCGGCGCTGTGCGGATGCGGGATCAGCAGCGAGAACGTCTCGACGCCTTCCGGATCGACGTGCAGTCCCAGCGGGTACAGCCGGCAGGCCAGCGGCCGCACCGGATGCACGCGACAGGCGGTGCCATCCAGAAACAGGCAGGCACCGTCCTCCTCGCGCAGGCGCAGACTGGGGCCGGGGCCGGCGAGCTCGGCCAGAAAGGCGGTGGTGCTCATGCCCAGATGGCGGGCCAGCAGCAGCACTTCGTGCGGGGCCAGGTAGATCCGCTTGTGGTGGCAGCAGCGCCCGCAGGCGTGGCAGCGGTAGGAAAACGCGCTGTGCGCCTGCAGCCGCGAAGCGGGATCCGGCACCGCCTCGCGGCTCACGGCGTCCCGTCTGTGCCCGGCCTCTTTGCCTCGGTGGCTTGACGCTTGAGATAGCGATAGCTGCCCTTCGGCTGCGTTGTCTTCTGTGTCTGTGGGTCCTGAGGAGACTGCTGGGTTGCGGGAGCGGCTTTCCGCGCCGTTTGATCGATCTTGAGGAAGTGGTCGGCGGCGCTTGCCGCCGTGCGCCGCGCCACTCCGCCATCGCCGACGACATAGCCGCGGCGGTTGCTGCCCGGAGCGGCCTGGGCGGCGGGGTTCTTGCCGTCCTCGGCGCCATCCTGGCCGGTAGTGGCGCGGGCGGTGCCTCCGTTGCCGACGACATAGCCGCGGTTGCTGCCCGGAGCGGCCTGGGCGGCGGGGTTCTTGCCGTCCTCGGCGCCATCCTGGCTGGCGGTGGCGCGGGCGGTGCCCTGATTGCCGACCAGATAGCCGCGCTTGCTGTCTTGCTGTGCGGCCTGAGCGGCGGGGGTGCCGGCACCATTTTGCGCTGCGGATGCGCTCTGCTGGGCCTGCGCCGGGGTGTAGCCCAGGACCAGGCCAAGACCGGTGCTGGCCAGAGTCAGTGCGCGCAGGCTGCGGGTGAGGTTGGTGTTGGAATCTGACATGACGGCCTCTCCTAGGAATGGACATCACAAGCTGTCGTCGCGAGATGGCCAGGGTTTCGTCCGTCGCGCGGCCTCAGCTATTGTGCAGTCTGCGCCGCCGCGCTGCGCCGTACAACGGTTGCGGTCAGGGCGCGATGGAGGGGGCTTCCCCTACAATGCGCCGATGCCACAGCCCCTTCTCAACTGGAAACGTCCTGCCGGGCAGGCGCTGGAAGTCGCGCTCAATCGCGCGCTGGCGCTGGACCCGGACACCCGCGCCGCGCTGGCGGCGCTGGACGGGCGGCGCATCGCGCTGCAGCTGGCGGCACCGCCGCTGGCGCTGGAGGTCCGGGTGGAGGGCGAGGCGCTGCGGGTGGGGCCGCCGAATGCAGAAGCCGAGCCCGACCTCGGCGTGCGCGCCAGCCTCGGCGCGCTGCTGCGCCAGCTGCCGCCGCTGCGCGAGACGGCCGCGCCCCCGGTGGGGCAGCTGCGGATCGAGGGCGATGCCGAGCTGGCGCGCCGCCTGCAGACGCTGGCGCAGCGCTTCGATCCCGACTGGCAGCGGCCATTCGTGGCGGTGTTCGGCGAGGTGCTGGGCGTGCAGGTGGCGAAGGCGGTGGCTGCCGCGCTGCGCCAGGCGCAGGTCGCTGGCCGCGGTCTCGCGCAGACGGCCGCCGAATACCTCACCGAAGAAAGCCGCGACGTGGTGCCGCGCGCCGAGCTGGAGGCGTTCTACGACGACGTGGACGCGCTGCGCGACGACGTCGAGCGCCTCGCGGCCAAGCTGGCGCGGCTGCGGCGTGCGCGGGGGCTTTCCGCATGAAGTCCGCGCTGCGCGCCTGGCGGATCGGTCGCGTGCTGCTGCGCTACCGGCTGGATGCCCTGCTGGACGGCACCCCGGTGGAGCGCTGGCTGACCCTGATGCGGCCGCTGGTGCCGCGCGTCCCGCGCGCGGTGGCCAGCCTGTCGCGCGGTGCGCGCCTGCGCCTGGCACTGCAGGAGCTGGGACCGATCTTCGTCAAGTTCGGTCAGGTCCTGTCCACCCGCCGCGACCTGCTGCCGCCGGACATCGCCGACGAGCTGGCGCTGCTGCAGGACCGGGTGGCGCCGTTTCCGGGCGAGCAGGCGCGCGCGCTGGTGGAGCAGGCGCTGGGGCGTACCATCGAGGCCGCCTACGCCAGCTTCGACACCGTGCCGCTGGCCTCGGCCAGCATCGCCCAGGTGCACGCCGCGACCCTGCATGACGGACGCGAAGTGGTGGTGAAGGTGCTGCGCCCGGGCATCGACCGCCAGATCGAAGCCGACATCGCCCTGCTCAAGGCGATCGCCGCGCTCGTCGAGCGCGCGCACCCGCGCGCCGACAAGATCCGTCCGCGCGCGGTGGTGGCCGAGATCGAGAACACGCTCGCCGCCGAGCTCGACCTGCTGCGCGAGGCCGGCAACGCCAGCCTGCTGCGCCGCAACTGGGCCGGCTCGCCCGACCTGTACGTGCCCGAGGTGGTGTGGAGCCACACCGCCGAACGCGCGCTCACGCTGGAGCGCGTGCGCGGCATCCCGTCCGACGACATCGCCGCGCTGGACGCCGCCGGGATCGACCGCAGGGCGCTGGCGGTCAAGGGCGTGCGCGTGTTCTACCAGCAGGTGTTCCGCGACAACTTCTTCCACGCCGACGCCCACGCCGGCAACATCTGGGTGGACCCGCAGCGCAAGGCCGACCCGCGCTTCATCGCGCTGGACTTCGGGATCATGGGGCAGCTCTCCAGCGAGGACCAGTACTGGCTCGCCGAGAACTTCATGGCGATCTTCAATCGCGACTACCGCCGCATCGCCGAGCTGCACGTGCAGGCCGGCTGGATGCCGTCGCACATCCGCCTGGACGAGCTGGAGGCGGCGGCGCGCGCGGTCTGCGAGCCGTACTTCACCCGCCCGCTGAGCGAGATCTCGCTGGCCGAGGTGCTGGTCAAGCTGCTGCGCACCGCGCAGCGCTACGAGCTGACCCTGCAGCCGCAGCTGATCCTGCTGCAGAAGACCCTGCTCAAC
>CAYYAT010000230.1:0-3513 GCA_964469595.1 uncultured Thermomonas sp. | reverse complement strand
CACGTCCGCTTTGGCGCCTGCGCCGCGCCCGGCACGCTGGAGCGCTACGAGGAAACCTTCCGCGGGCCGTCGCTGCCGGCCGGCGACCCGGCCGATGCCGAGCAGCGCCGGCAGGCCGCGCAGGCGCTGGCCGGACGCCTGGGCCTGGCGGTCGGCCCAGCGGTCGATTTCTGGACCGAGGCCTCGCTGTTCTCGCAGGCCGGTCTGACCGCGTTCGTGTACGGGCCGGGCGACATCGCCCAGGCGCATGCCGCCGACGAATGGGTGGCGCTGGAGCAACTGCAGCGCTATGCCGAGTCCATCACCCGCATCCTTGGGAACTAAAGCCACCGTGACGCCGATCCTCCAGCCCCACGCCGTGCACGACCCGCAGACGCGGCAGACCATCGTCCGGCTGCTGTCCAGCATGGGCAGCGCGAAGGAAATCAGCCAGTACCTGAAGCGTTTCTCGCAGCTCGACGCGGCCCGTTTCGCCGTGGTCAAGGTGGGCGGCGCGGTGCTGCGCGACGACCTCGACGCGCTGGTGTCCTCGCTCGCCTTCCTGCAGGACGTGGGCCTGACCCCGATCGTCATCCACGGCGCCGGCCCGCAGCTGGACCTGGAGCTGGCCGCGGCCGGCATCGAAAAGCAGACCATCGATGGCCTGCGTGTCACCTCGCCGGAAGCGCTGGCGATCGTGCGCCGGGTGTTCCATGCGCAGAACCTGAAGCTGGTGGAGGCGCTGCAGGCCGCCGATGCGCGCGCCACCAGCATTGTGTCGGGCGTGTTCGAAGCCGAGTACCTCGACCGCGCCCGCTACGGGCTGGTGGGCGAGGTGAAGCGCGTCGAGCTGGCCCCGATCCAGGCCAGCCTGCAGGCCGGCTCGATCCCGGTGATCGCGTCCCTCGGCGAGACCGCCGGCGGGCAGATCCTCAACATCAATGCCGACTTCGCCGCGAATGCGCTGGTGCAGGAGCTGCAGCCGTACAAGATCGTGTTCCTGACCGGCACCGGCGGGCTGCTGGATGCCGACGGCAAGGTGATCGATTCGATCAACCTGTCCACCGAGTACGACCACCTGATGCGGCAGCCGTGGATCGAGGGCGGCATGCGGGTGAAGATCGCGCAGATCAAGGACTTGCTGGACGGCCTGCCGCAGGCCTCGTCGGTGTCGATCACGCGCCCGGCCGAGCTGGCCAAGGAACTGTTCACCCACAAGGGCTCGGGCACGCTGGTGCGGCGCGGCGAGCGCGTGCTGCAGGGCGAGGCGTGGAGCGACTTCGACCTGCCGCGCCTGCGCGGGCTGATCGAGTCGGCCTTCGGGCGCCGGCTGGTGCCGGACTATTTCGAGACCACCCGCCTGCATCGGGCCTACGTCAGCGAGCACTACCGCGCGGCGGTGATCCTGACGCGGGAAGACGCCGGCCTCTACCTCGACAAGTTCGCGGTGCTGGACGAGGCGCAAGGCGAGGGACTGGGCCGCGCGGTCTGGCTGGTGATGCGCGAGCAGACCCCGGCGCTGTTCTGGCGTTCGCGCCACGGCAACCCGGTGAATGCGTTCTACGATGCCGAGTCCGACGGCTGCATCAAGCAGGCCCGGTGGAAGGTGTACTGGTACGGCGAGGCCGGCTTCGACCGCATCGCGCGCTACGTGGCGTTGTGCGCGCAGCGGCCGCCGACGCTGGAAGAAGCAGGCGGGAAGGAGGGCGCATGAAGACCTTGCGGATCGGGATCGTGGGCGCGCGCGGCTACGTGGGCGCGGAACTGATCGGCCTGCTGGCCGGACATCCGGCCTTCGAACTGGCCTATGTCACCTCGCGCGAACTGGATGGGCGCGCCCTGGCCGACCACGTGTCCGGCTACCGCGGCGGGCTGCACTACACCTCGCCGGCCTACGAATCCCTGCCCGAGCTGGGCGCGGACGCGGTGGTGCTGGCGCTGCCCAACGGCAAGGCCGGGCACATCGTGCAGCAGTTCGACGATGCCGGTGCGGATGCGGTGTTGCTGGACCTATCGGCGGACTACCGCTTCGACCCCAACTGGTACTACGGCCTGCCGGAACTGACCCGCACCCGCTACGCCGGCCAGCGCCGGATCAGCAATCCCGGCTGCTATGCCACCGCGATGCAGCTGGCGATCGCGCCGATGCTCGGCGTGCTGGACGGGCCGGTGCAGTGCTTCGGCGTGTCCGGCTATTCCGGCGCCGGCACCACCCCGTCCGAGCGCAACGACCCGGCGCTGCTGCGCGACAACCTGATGCCGTACGCGCTCACCGGGCACGTGCACGAGCGCGAGGTCGCGCATGCGCTGGGACACCCGGTGGAGTTCATGCCGCACGTGGCGCCGCATTTCCGCGGCCTCACCGTCACCTGCAACCTGCACCTGGCGATCGCGTTCGAGCGCGACGAGGTGCTTTCGCGCTACCGCGGCCGCTATGCCGGCGAGCGCCTGGTGCGGGTGCAGGAGCCTGCGCCCTGGGTCAGCCGGATCGCCGGCGCCCAGCACGTCGAGCTGGGCGGGTTCGCGCTGGCCGCCGACGGCCGCCGGCTGGTGGTGGTGGCGACCGAGGACAACCTGCTGAAAGGCGCGGCGACGCAGGCGCTGCAAAACCTCAACCTGGCGTTCGGCTTCGACGAACTGACTGGTATTCCCCTGGCGGCGGAGGCGGCATGAGCGACCTGCTTTGGCAAAAACCCGGCGTGCAGGTGGATGCCGGCCTGCAGGCCTTCCTGGCCGGCGACGACGTGCTGCTGGACCGCGAGTTCTTCCTGTACGACATCGCCGCGAGCGCCGCGCATGCCGAGGGCCTGCAGCGCATCGGCATCCTCACCTCGGACGAAGTGGGCGGCCTCAAGCGCGAGCTGGCTACGCTGGCCGAGGAGTTCCGCCGCGGGGCGTTCGTGCTGGATGCGCGCTTCGAGGACGGCCACTCCGCAATCGAGGCGCGCCTGACCGAACGCCTGGGCGATGCCGGCCGCAAGATCCACACCGGGCGCAGCCGCAACGACCAGGTACTGGTGGCCACGCGGCTGTGGCTGAAAGAGCAGCTGGCACGGCTGGTAGCGTCGTCGCGCGCGATCGCCAGGGTTGCGCTGGATCGCGCCGAGGCCGAGCAGGCGCTGGCGCTGCCGGGCTATACCCACCTCCAGCGCGCGGTGGTGTCCTCCGCCGGGATGTGGTGGGCGGGCTGGGCCGAGGCCTTCATCGACGATGCGCTGCGCGCGCGCGACACCCTGGCACTGGTGGACTGCAATCCGCTCGGCACCGCCGCCGGCTACGGCGTCAACCTGCGGCTGGACCGCGAACACACCACCCAGGCGCTGGGCTTCGCGCGCATGCAGGTATCGCCGGTGTATGCGCAGCTTTCGCGCGGCAAGTTCGAGCTGGCCGCGCTGGAGGCGCTCGGCAGCGCCACCCTCGACCTGCGCCGGATCGCCTGGGACCTGTCGCTGTTTACCAGCGCCGAGTTCGGCTTCGTCGCGCTGCCGGCGCAGTACACCACCGGCAGTTCGATCATGCCCAACAAGCGCAACC
>CAYYAT010000229.1:0-3536 GCA_964469595.1 uncultured Thermomonas sp. | reverse complement strand
GATGAGGATATCCACGTGCCCGTGCTCCTTGAGCACGGTCGCCACCAGGCGGTCGCAGTCGGCCATGTCGGCGAGGTCGGCGGTGTAGGCGAACACCTTGCCGCCGGCCGCCTTCATCTCGTCGCGCGCCTTGAACAGCTCCTCCTCGCCGCGCGCCACGATGACGGTGGTCGCGCCCGCCGCCGCCACCTTCTGCGCGGTGGCCAGGCCAATGCCCGAGGAGCCGCCGGTGATCACCACCACCTTGCCCTTGACCTTGCCCTTCAGGCTGCGGTCGATGAACAGGTCGGGGTCGAGGTGGCGCTCCCAGTAATCCCACAGCCGCCAGGCGTAGTCCTCCAGCCGCGGCACCGCGATGCCGCTGCCCTTGAGCGCGCGCTCGGCCTCGCGGTTGTCAAAGCGGGTGGGATAGGTGATGAACTTCAGCACCTCCTTGGGGATGCGGAAGTCGCGCAGCAGCATGGTCATGACACGCCGCACCGGCGGCAGGCCGCCCACCGCCATGCGCACGCTGCCGGGCACGAACGCGAACATGCGCGCGTCGATGCGCATGCTCATCTCCGGCGCATGCCCGGCGCGCGCGAAGGTGTTCAGCACCTCGCCCACGCGCAGCGGCTCGGGATCGGTGAGGTGGAAGCAATGCCCGTCCAGCCGCGGCTTGTGGGCGATGTGGTCGATCGCATCGGCGACGAAATCGACCGGCACGATGTTCACCCGGCCGCCCTCGATCCCCAGCATCGGCATCCACGGCGGCAGCGTCTGGCGCAGCTTCTTGAGGAAGGTGAAGAAGTAGTACGGGCCGTCGATCTTGTCGATCTCGCCGGTCCGGGAGTGGCCCACCACCATGCCCGGGCGGTAAATGCGCCACTTGATCCGCTTCTCCGCACGCACCAGCCCCTCGGACTCGTGCTTGGTGCGCAGGTAGGGATCGTCCAGCCCTTCGGCCTCCTCGAACATGTCCTCGCGGAACACACCCGGGTACAGCCCGGCCGCGGCGATCGAGCTGACGTGGTGGAAGCAGCCGGCATCCAGCGCCGCCGCCAGGTCCAGCGCATTGCGGGTGCCGTCGATATTCGCGGCCTGCATGCTCTCGGCGCTGGCGGCCATGTCGTAGATCGCGGCCAGGTGGAAGAAATGCCGGACCTTGCCGGACAGCGCGCGCAGCTGCGCGGCGGAAAGCCCGCAGCGCGCCTCGGTCATCTCGCCGGTCACCGGCAGCACGCGCTTGCGGTCCCAGCCGCGCTGCCTGGCCAGCGCCTCGAACTTCTTCAGGGAGTCCTTGCGCACCAGCACATGGATGCTGCCTTTGCGCTTGAGCAGATTGTCGATCAGGAAACGGCCGATGAAGCCGGTGCCGCCGGTGACGAAGTAAGCCATTGCGCGCTCCCCAGGATGCCATCGGCGCGACCGTGCGCCGCCGTTGGCCTACGTTGCCAGAGCCGCGCGCGCCCGACAATTCCCCCGCGTATTGACCGGCCACCGGGTGCATGCTGATATGCCGCTTCCACAGCACGGGGAACCACCATGGCCGACCTCAAAGCCCTGTTCGAGCAAGCCGCGCAGGACATCAAGACCCTGTCCGAGCGCCCCGACAACGACACCCTGCTGCGTCTGTACGCGCTCTACAAGCAGGGTGCGGAAGGCGACGTCAGCGGCCCCAAGCCCGGGTTCTTCGACTTCGTGGGCACCGCCAAGTACGAGGCCTGGGCCAAGCTCAAGGGCACCGCGCAGGAAGAGGCGATGCAGAAGTACGTGGACCTGGTGAAGAAGCTGACCGCCTGACCCGCGCCCGCCGCCGACGATGGCCCGCCAGACCCGCCAGCGCATCCTCGATGCCTCGCTCGCCATGTTCAACGCGCAGGGCGAGCCGAACGTCACCACCAACCACATCGCCGACGAGCTGGAGATCAGCCCCGGCAACCTGTACTACCACTTCCGCAACAAGGACGACATCATCGAGCAGCTGTTCGCCGGCTACGAGGCGCGCATGGACGCGGCGCTGTCGGCGCCGCAGGGCCGCCTGCCGGGGCTGGAGGACATCTGGCTGCAGCTGCACCTGGTGTTCGAGTGCATCTGGGATTACCGCTTCCTGTACCGCGACCTGGTGGACATCCTCAGCCGCAACCGGCGCCTGCGCCTGCGCTTCGCGCGCATCCTCAAACGGGCCGACGAACAGGCGCACGCGGTGATGCGCGGGCTGGTGCAGGCCGGGGTGATGCGCGCCTCGGCCGACGAGCTGGACGCCGCGGCCACCAACGTGCTGGTGGTGGCCACCTTCTGGATGAACTACGCCGCCGCCCGCGGCGACCGCGACGAGCAGACCTCGATCCGCGACGGCATCGTGCAGGTGATGATGCTGATCGCCCCGTTCCTGCGCGACGCCGAGCGCGTCCACCTCAACACCCTGACCCGCGCCTACCTCGACTGATCGCGCGGCGGGCGCCGCATCCGTGCCAGCAGCCCCAAAGCGGCCAGCCACCAGTGGCGGGTGGTCGGCATGAACCGCAGCGGCGGCAGCCGGCGCGGGGCGGGCTTGCGAGATGCGGGCATGGCGGGCCTCCTCCCGGGCGCGATGGCCGCAGGGTGCGGCCGACGGGTGGAGCAAACACACTACCCCCCACTACCACCGTCCGCGTGCCCCTCTTGTCAGCGGCCGCCGCGCGCAGGATGCTGGCCTTCGCGCTTCCCGACAGGATCTTCCGCATGGCCAGCAAGAAATCCGCCGCCTGGGCCCCCTTCCCGCACGATGCCAAGCCATTCGCGTATGCGGGCGAAGCGTTGAAGAAAGCCTGGCCCAAGCTGCATGCCGGAGACTGCGAACCCTATCCCGATGCAAAACGCGCCGCAGCACTGCTGAAAGCGGCCGGCAAGGCGGCGCCGAAGCTGGATGCCGAGGCGCTGGCAGCCGCATTGCAAGACGCCTGGCGCGCCTTCCATCACGGCGATTTCCAGGCCGCGTTCACCGCCGGCGAGGCGCTGGGGCCGGTGGGCGCCTCGGTGGCCGTGAAGGCCATCGGCATCCACGCCACCTACCTGGTGGACGATGACGACGAGAAGCTCAAGCGCTTCGAGCGCGCCGCCGCGCTGGCCGAGGCGGCGGTGCAGGCCCTGCCGGAGGAAGCCAACAGCCACTACCGGCTGGCGTTCGCGCTCGGCCGCTACAGCCAGGGGCTGTCGATCGCCAAGGCGCTCAAAATGGGCATCGCCGGAAAGGTGCGCACGGCGCTGGACACCGCGCTGGAGCTGGCCCCCAAGCATGCCGAGGCGCACACCGCGATGGCGGTGTACCACGCCGAGATCGTGAACAAGATCGGCGCGATGCTGGCCGGCCTCACCTACGGCGCCAAGGCCGCCGAGGCCGAGAAGCACATCGCCACCGCGCTGAAACTGACCCCGGCCTCGCCGATCGCGCACGTCGAGCACGGCAACGTGCTGCTGTTGCTGGACGAACGCCGCAACGAGGACGCCGCCGCCGCGGCGTACGAGAAAGCCGCCCGGTGCAAGCCGCTGGACGCGATGGAAGCCCTGGACGCCGC
>CAYYAT010000228.1:0-3537 GCA_964469595.1 uncultured Thermomonas sp. | reverse complement strand
CTGGGCGCTGGACGTGGATGCTACCGGCGCCACCCTGCGCGGGCTGGAGGGCGGCCCGCGCCAGGCGGTGGATGCCGCCGGCCTGCTGCGCGATGCCACCGGCTGGGACATCCCGCTGGCCGCGCTCGGCTGCTGGCTGCGTGGCGCGCAGGCCCCAGCCGCGACCTTCGGTCCGGCACGGATCACCTACGCCCCCGACCTGCTGCCGCGCCGGATCGAACAGGCCGGCTGGGTGGTGGAGTATGCCGGCTGGGCCCCGGGCGCCCTAGACGGCCCGGCATTGCCGCTGCGGATCGAGGCCAGCCGCGGCGAGAACCGCCTGCGCCTGGTGGTGGATGCCTGGGGAGGGCGCGATGACTGAGGCGCGCGCGGATGCCCGCGCGGACTTCCCCGCGGAGCAAGGCTGGAGCGCCTGGCCGACCCCGGCCAAGCTGAACCTGTTCCTGCATATTACCGGCCGCCGTCCCGATGGCTACCACGCGCTGCAGACCGTGTTCCGCCTGCTCGACTGGGGCGATACCGTGTTTCTGCGCCCGCGCGCGGATGGCCGCATCCTGCGCGCGGGGGCCGGCGTGCCCGGCGTCGCGGCGGCCGACGACCTCCTGCTGCGCGCCGCGGAATTGCTGAAAAAAGAGACGAATTGCGCGCAAGGCGTCGAGATCGGCATCGAAAAGCGTATTCCGATGGGCGGTGGCTTCGGCGGCGGCTCGTCCGATGCCGCCACCGTGCTGGTGGCGCTGGACCGGCTCTGGGGACTGCACCTGGGCGAGGACCGGCTGGCCGCGCTGGGCCTGCGGCTGGGCGCAGACGTGCCGGTGTTCGTGCGTGGGCGCAACGCCTGGGCCACCGGGGTCGGCGAGGAGCTGGTGGCGATCGCGCTGCCCCCGGCCTGGTACCTGCTGGCCGACCCCGGCGTGCATGCCTCCACCGCGACGCTATTCCAATCCCCTGATTTGACGAAGGATGCCGCGCCCGCGACAATACCCGGCTTCCTTTCCGGGAACGTGCGCGGCAACGCGTTCGAGCCGGTCCTGCGCCGCCGCGAGCCCGCCGTCGAAGCGGTGTTCGCCGCGCTGGCCCGGGTCGGGTTGCCGCGGTTGACCGGCTCCGGCAGTGGCTGTTTCGTGGAATTCGCGGACCGCGGTTCCGCCGAGGCGGCACTGGCGGCGCTGCCACCGGGCCTGTCGGCCTGGCTGGCGCGCGGCGCGGAACGGTCGCCACTGCTGGACGCGGTGGAGCGTCATCCAACAGGGGCGTCGCCAAGTGGTTAAGGCACCGGGTTTTGATCCCGGCATACGTAGGTTCGAATCCTTCCGCCCCTGCCAGCCTGTCACCGTCGTCGTTTCCGCCCTGCCCATCTTCCATCGCCTTCCAACGCGGTCATCGCCATGCAGGACAATCCCAACTTGCTGGTCTTCTCGGGCAACGCCAACAAGCCGCTGGCGAACGCGGTGTGCCGCGAGCTCGGGGTGCGCCCCGGCAAGGCGCTGGTGAGCCGCTTCTCCGACGGCGAGGTGCAGGTCGAGATCGAGGAGAGCGTGCGCGGCCAGGAGGTGTTCGTCATCCAGCCCACCAACGCGCCGACCGCCGAGAACTTCATGGAGCTGCTGGTGCTGATCGACGCGCTCAAGCGCGCATCGGCGGCCAGCGTCACCGCGGTGGTGCCGTACTTCGGCTACGCCCGCCAGGACCGCCGCCCGCGCTCGGCGCGAGTGCCGATCACCGCCAAGGTGGCGGCCAAGATGTTCGGCGCGGTGGATGCCGACCGGGTGCTGACGGTGGACCTGCACGCCGACCAGATCCAGGGCTTCTTCGACATCCCGGTGGACAACGTGTACGCCTCGCCGCTGCTGCTGGCGGACATCTGGCGCGTGCACGGCACCGACAACGTGATCGTGGTGTCGCCCGACGTCGGCGGCGTGGTGCGCGCGCGTGCGATCGCCAAGCGCCTGGACGACGCCGAGCTGGCCATCATCGACAAGCGCCGGCCGAAGGCCAACGTGGCCACGGTGATGAACATCATCGGCGACGTCGAGGGCAAGACCTGCGTGCTGGTGGACGACATCGTGGACACCGCCGGCACCCTGTGCGCCGCCGCCAACGCGCTCAAGGAGCGCGGCGCGCGCAAGGTCGTGGCCTACTGCGTGCATCCGGTGCTGTCGGGCGCGGCGCTGGACAACATCAACCGATCGTCGCTGGACGAGCTGGTCGTCACCGACACCATCGCGCTGTCGCCGGCCGCCAAGGCCTGCGCCAGGATCCGCCAGCTGAGCGTGGCCGAACTGCTGGCCGAGACCATCCGCCGGATGGCCTTCGGCGAGTCGGTCAGCTCGCTGTACGTGGATTGATCCCATCCGCGTCGCCGGCCCGCCGGCGGTGCACCCCACTCACCTGGTCGCGGGTGAGTGTCTTCGCCGCCGCGAGGCGGCTCCATCGCAACGAGAAGTGAGTCATCCCATGTCCGAACACACCATCAAGGCCACCAGCCGCAACGTCGAGGGGAAGGGTGCGAGCCGCCGCCTGCGTCGTGCGGCCCAGCTGCCGGCCATTGTCTATGGCGGCAAGTCCGCCCCGCAGGCCATCCAGATCGAGCACGAGCAGATCTGGCTCGCCAGCCACCACGAGTGGTTCTACTCGTCGATCCTGAACCTGGACATCGACGGCAAGGTCGAGCAGGTCCTGCTGCGCGACATGCAGCGCCATCCGTACAAGCAGCTGATCATGCACCTGGACTTCCAGCGCGTGGACGCCAGTCAGGCGCTGCGCACCAAGGTCCAGTTGCACTTCCTGAACCAGGAGAAGTCGCCGGCCGGAAAGACCAGCGGCGTGGTCATCACCCACGAGCTGACCGAAGTGGAAGTGAGCTGCCTGCCGAAGGACCTGCCGGAGGCGATCGAGGTCGACCTGGGCGAGCTGGCCGTGGGCGCCGTGGTGCACCTGTCCGACCTCAAGCTGCCGGCCGGCGTCGAGCTGCCGGCGCTGAAGCTGGGCAAGGAGCACGACGTGGCCGTGGTCATCGCCAAGCACGCCAAGGAAGAAGCGGCGGACGAGGCGGCCCCGGCCGCGGCCGACGTGCCGGCCACCAAGGCGGCCAAGAAGGACGACAAGTAAGCACGGGCGCATCCTCCGGCGCGCGGCCTGGCCGCCGCCGGAGAATGCATCGGCAGATTTCCGATGGCTGGTCTTCGCCTCATCGTCGGACTGGGCAACCCCGGTGCCGACTATCTCCGAACCCGGCACAACGCCGGGTTCTGGTTTATTGACGCGCTGGCGCAGGCCGCCGGCGCGCGCTTCGGGCTGGAAAGCAAGCTGTTCGGCGAGACCGCGAAGGTGGACATCGCCGGCCAGCCGGTCTGGCTGCTGCGCCCGGCGACCTTCATGAACGCCAGCGGCAAGTCGATCACCGCCGCGCTGCGCTACTGGAAGATCGAGCCGGAGGAGATGCTGGTGGCGCACGACGAGCTGGACCTGCCGCCGGGCGTGGCGCGCCTGAAGTTCGACGGCGGCCACGGCGGCCAGAACGGGCTGCGCGACACC
>CAYYAT010000227.1:0-3543 GCA_964469595.1 uncultured Thermomonas sp. | reverse complement strand
GCCGCGTGCCCACAGGATCTCGCCCAGCAGGCGCTGGCTGTCGCCCACCAGCGCCTGCTGCGCGCCGGCCTGGCGCAGGCGCAGCGCCTCGCGCGCCGGAGCCAGGGCCTCGTCGTCGCGGCCCGCGCTGTGCAGGATCAGCGCCTGGTTGAACAGCCCGCTCGCCAGCAACCCGGGGTTGCCGGACTTCCGCCAGCCGGCCACGGCCTGCCGCTGCAGGGCCAGCGCGCGTCCGATGTCGCCGCGCTCCCACGCGGTGATTGCCAGGCTGTTGTAGGCGCGCGCCAGGTCCGGATGGTCCGGATCCAGGCGGGCGCGCAGCCAGGCGGTGGCGTCCAGGAAGATGGTCTCCGCCTCGGACAGCCGCCCGAGGTCCAGATACAGCGCCGCCAGCTGGCGGTTGGCGTCGATGGTGGCGCGATGGCGGGGACCTTGCAGTGCCTGCGCCAGCCCCAGCGCGGCGCGGCAGTCGCGCACGGCGGCCTCGAGATCGTCCAGGGTGCGTTCGATCGCGCACGCGGTGCGCAGCATTTCGATGGCCTGCGGGTGCTGTGGGCCGGCGCTCTTCTGCAGCCGCGCCAGGCCCTGGCGCAGGGTGGCCAGGGCGCTGGCCGGACGGCCGTCATCGGCCTGCAGCAGGGCCTGGTCGAGGGTGGATTCGGCGACCCCGGCATCGTCGCCTTCGTGGCGCCGCAGCTCCAGCGCGCGTGCGAACAGGCGCTGCGCCAGCGCGTGTTCGCCCAGCGCCCGGCGGCAGCGGCCGAGCTGGTTGAAGAACGCGGCCGCCGCCAGGGGCAGGCGTTGCTCCTCCTGCCGCGCCAGCGCCTCCTGCGGCTGCATGAAGGCGATGCAGGCCGCCGGGCTGGCCAGCTGCTGGCGGGTGTTGCCGCGCAGGGTGGCGGCCTCCAGGCGCAGGCTGGCCGGGGCCTCCGGCAGCACCGCCAGCAGCCGCGCCTGGCGCTGCAGCAGATCATCCGCCTCGCGATAGTCGCCCAGCCCCAACCGCAGCCGCGCGACCACCCCGTATAGCTCGGCGCGCGCCTGTGGCTGCCGCGCCAGGCTGCGCTCGCCGCGCAGGATGCCCATGTCCAGCAGGCTGCGCAGGTCGATCGGGGTGTTGGCCGAGGTGCCGGCGTCCTGGAACAGTTCCGCCACGAACCGCTGCATCGCCTGCGCGCGCGCGGCCTCGCGCAGTGCGCGCTGGGCCTGCCAGGCCACCACGCCCAGCGCGACCAGCAGCACCAGCAGCACGCTCGCGGTGGCGCTGATCGCCCAGCGGTGGCGGTGCAGGTATTTGCGCAGGCGGTAGCCCATGCGCTGGCCGCGGGCCGAGACCGGTCGCCCGCGCAGGTGGCACAGAAGGTCCTGCGAGAGCGCTTCGGCCGAGACGTAGCGGTGCTCCGGGCGTTTCGCCAGCGCCTTCAGCACGATGTTGTCGAGGTCCCCGGCCAGCGCATGCGCCAGCCGCGCCGGAGTGTATGGCCGGGTGCTCTCGGGGTCGGCCTGGGCCGCGGCCTGCGAAGGCCTGACCGGCTCGCCGTCGAGGATCGCTTCCTCCCATTCCGCGTCGGTCTGGCGTTTCAGCCGGTACGGCTTGCTGCCGGTCAGCAGCTCGTACAGCACCACGCCGAGCGAGTACACGTCGGTCATGGTGGTGACCGGCTCGCCGCGGATCTGCTCCGGCGCGGCGTAGTGCAGGGTGAAGGCGCGCACCCCGGTGCGGGTCTGTTCCACCGGCAGCGGCTGCACGTCGAGCAGCTTGGCGATCCCGAAATCCAGCAGCCGCACGTGTCCGGCCGGGGTCACCAGGATGTTGGACGGCTTCAGGTCGCGGTGCACGATCAGGTTGGCGTGCGCGTGGCTGACCGCCTCGCACACCTGGCGGAACAGGTCCAGGCGCGCGGCAAGATCCAGCTGGCGCGACTGGCACCAGCGGGTGATCGGCTCGCCTTCGACGTATTCCAGCGCCAGATAGGGCTGCCCGTTCTGGTCGATGCCGGCGTCCAGCAGGCGCGCGATGAACGGGTGCGCGAAGCGTGCCAGGATTTCGCGCTCGCGGTCGAAACGCTGGCGCAGGCGCGGATCGGCCAGGCCCGGACGCAGCAGCTTGAGCGCGACCTTGCGTTCGTACAGCCCGTCCGCGCGTGCCGCCAGCCAGACCTGGCCCATGCCGCCTTCGCCCAGCAGCCGCTCCAGCCGGTATGGGCCCAGCCGCGCGCCCGGGATCGCCCCGGCCGGCAGCTGCAGCGGCGGCAAATCGAGGAAGGCGGGATCGCCGGCCTCCAGCGCCAGCAGCCGGTGCAGTTCGTCGGCCAGCGCCGGGTCTTCCGCGCGCAGGGTCGCCAGATGCTCGGCGCGCGCGTCCGGCGCCATGTCCAGCAGCGCGTCCAGCAGCGGCGAGATCCGTTGCCAGCGCAGCGCGTCCATCGCGGTGACCGCCTGCCCGACCTCGCGGTCAGGCGGGGGGCGTCTCCTGCAGGGCGGCCAGCAGGAACATCCGCGCTTTCTGCCAGTCGCGGCGCACGCTGCGTTCGGAGCGCTGCAGCAGGGCGGAGATCTCCAGTTCCGACAGCCCCGCGAAGTAGCGCAGCTCCACCACCTGGGTCAGCCGCGGGTCCACGGCGGACAGCCGCTGCAGCGCGGCGTCCAGCCCCAGCATGTCCTCGTCCACCCGCAGCCCGCCTTCGAGGTCCTCCGGCAGGTCGGTGACCCGGTGCATGTCGCCGCCGCGCTTCTGCGCCAGACGCTGGCGCGCGTAATCCACGATCACCGAACGCATCGCCGAGGCGGCGTAGGCGAAGAAATGGCCGCGATCGTCGAAGCGCGCGCTGCCGCTGCCGCGTCCGACCAGCTTCAGGTAGGCCTCGTGGACCAGCGCGGTGGCGTCCAGGGTGTGGCCGTGGTGCTGGCCGGCCAGCTGGCGCCGGGCCATGCCATGCAGTTCCTGGTAGAGCGTGGCGAGCACGCGGTCCATCGCCGCGCGGTCACCATCGCGCGCAGCATCCAGCAGGACGGTGATGTCGCCGGCTTGGGTCATCGTTGGTTGTGCGAACAGAGGGTGTCGGGGGACGCCGGCACTATAGCGAATGGCAGGCGTGCGTGGCGCGCGGCGCCCTGCCTTGTGCGCGCCGCTCGCGCTCCGGCGTGCCTAGCGCTGGCAATGCGCGCACCAGGCGGTGGTGCGCTGGCCGATGCTGGCCTGTTTCAGGGTGCGGCCGCAGCGCGGGCAGGGCTGCCCGCCGCGCCCGTAGGCCAGCAGTTCCTGCTCGAAGTAGCCGGGCGCGCCGTCAGGGCTGAGGAAGTCGCGCAGGGTGGTGCCGCCACGCGCGATCGCATGCGCGAGGATCACCTTCACTTCACGCGCCAGCGCGGCGTAGCGCTCGCGCGAGACCTTGCCGGCCGCGCGCAGCGGCGAGATCCCGGCCCGGAACAGCGCCTCGGTGGCGTAGATGTTGCCGACTCCGACCACCACCGCCTGGTCCATCAGGAAGGCCTTGACCGGGGCGCTGCGGCCGCGGCTGCGCGCGACCAGGTAGTCGCCGT
>CAYYAT010000226.1:0-3568 GCA_964469595.1 uncultured Thermomonas sp. | reverse complement strand
CAGCGCCTCGCGCACCGCCACCTCCGGCAGCAGGGCGATGCCCAGTCCGGCCACCACCGCCTGCTTGATCGCCTCGGTCTGCGCCAGCTCCAGCTGCCGGCGCGGCGGCGGCAGGCCCTCCAGCAGGCGTTCGGTCAGCGCGCGGGTGGCCGAGCCGGCCTCGCGCACCACCCAGTCCACGCCTTCGAAATCGGCGGCCGCCAGCCGCCGGCGCGCGGCCAGCGGGTGCGCCGCCGGCGCCACCACCCGCAGTGCATCATCGCGCCAGTGCAGCACCTCCAGTTCCGGATGCAGCATCGGGCCCTCCACGCAGGCCACGTCCAGCGCGTGCCCGGCCAGCGCTCGCGCAATCGCCGCCGTGTTCCCCACCTGCAGCCGCACCGTCACCTGCGGATGCGCGCGCACGAAGTCGCCCAGCAACTCCTCCACCCGGTAATTGCCGACGGTATTGCTGGCGCCGATGCGCAGTTCGCCGGACAGCACGCCATCGGTGTCGGTGGCGGCGCGCACGAACGCGGCCTGGCGCTCCAGCAGATCCTGCGCCAGCGGCAGCAGGGCGCGCCCGCGCAGGTTCAGGTGCAGGCGGCCGCGCACGCGGTCGAACAGGGGCGCGCCCAGCAGCCGCTCCAGTTCGGCCAGCGCCATGCTCGCCGCCGGCTGGGTGAGGTGCAGCTGCGCCGCGGCTTGGCGCAGGCTGCCGGCAGCCGCGGCGCGCACGAACACTTCCAGCTGGCGCGGGGGGACGTGGTGCATCCGGCAATATTAAGTTCAGCTTATTGCATGGATCAAACATTCAAAGTTTCAATGATTGAGCGCCGGGCGCAGACTGGCACCACCTTCCTTCCAGCCCCACCGCCATGTCCCTCGCCGCCGCCACGCCCCTGCCTCCCAACCGCCCCGACCGCCTGCTGCCAGGACTGGCGCTCAGCATCGGGCTGGCCGCGCTGGCATTCGCGCTCGGCCGCGCGCTGCCGCTGGTCGGCGGCGCGGTGCTGGGGATCGTGCTCGGGCTGCTGGTGCGCAACCTCATGCCGCTGCCGGCGAGTGCCGCGCCCGGGGTGCGCTTCAGCAGCAAAGTCCTGCTGCAAGCGGCGGTGATCCTGCTCGGGTTCGGGCTGGACCTGCACCAGGTGCTGCAGACCGGGCTGTCCTCGCTCGCGGTGACCCTGGTGACGCTGGCGGTGGCTTTCCTGACCGCCTGGGCACTGGCGCGCCTGCTGAAGGTGCACCACGTGCTGGGCACGCTGATCGGCGTGGGCACCGCGATCTGCGGCGGCTCGGCGATCGCCGCGGTGGCGCCGATCCTGCGTCCGGACGAGCACGACACCGCGCTGGCGATGTCCACCATCTTCCTGTTCAACCTGCTGGCGGTGCTGCTGTTCCCGCCGCTGGGCCACCTGCTGGGGCTGAGCGACGCCGGCTTCGGGCTGTGGGCCGGCACCGCGATCAACGACACCTCCTCGGTGGTCGCCGCCGGCTATCACTACAGCCATGCCGCCGGCGACATCGCCACCATGGTCAAGCTGGCGCGTGCCACCCTGATCATCCCGATCTGCCTGGCCCTGGCCGGCTGGCAGCTCTGGCGCGCGCGCGGCCGCGACGGCGGCCACCCCGACCTGCGCGGGATCGTGCCGTGGTTCATCCTCGGCTTCCTCGCCGCCTCCGCGCTGCGCAGCGCCGGGCTGGTGCCGGCGGGACTGCTGGCGCCGCTGCACCTGGCGGCGGAGTTCCTGATCGTGCTGGCGCTGACCGCGATCGGGCTGTCCGCCGACCTGCGGCGGATGGTGGCCACCGGCGCGCGCCCGCTGCTGCTGGGGCTGGGCACCTGGTTCGCGGTGGCCGCCAGCAGCCTGCTGGTGCAGGCGCTGCTGCGGCAGGCCTGATGGCCCTGCCTGGCGGGTAGCCGGCCCAGGCGGGGCCACCAAAAAAACGAAGGCGCCCGCAGGCGCCTTCGCGTTCACGCCGGGGGACGGCGCTCAGTGATGCAGGACGAGGTCGGCGATGATCCCGGTGGCCGCCGCCACCAGCAGGAAATCGCCGGCATCGCTGCGCCGCCAGTAATAGCCGCGCGGCGGCGGGGCCAGGCGGTAATAGCGCCAGTCGTCCACCACGTAGGTCGGGCCGTAGCCGGGGCCGTAGTAGCGCACCCCGCGCTCCCAGCGCGGATGCGGCGGCGGCAGCGGGCGATACACCACCTCGCGCTCGCGGATCACCTTCACCTTCTTGGGCGGGCCGCGGTGCCAGCCGCGGTCGTCGTGGCGCTCCCAGCGCTCGTCGCGGCGGTCATCGCGGTCATGTCCGTGGCCGTGGCCGTCGTAGGCGGCGGCCGGCCCGGACAGCAGGGCCAGCAGCAGCGGGGCGGATGCCAGGGCAAACAGGCTGCGCTTCATCGTCGTTCTCCTTCGTCGGGTGGGCCTGGGGCCGATCATGCCGGCACCGGCTGAACCTGCACTGGCTTTTAACACGCCCGCGCCCCCGGCGACAGGCGCGGTTCACCCCCGCCGGCCGCCGGGGGCGACGGGGCGGCGGGTATAATTCGCGCATCCCAATCCCCGCCGCCGCCCGCGCCCCGCGCGCAGGCGCGGGCGCGCTCACGGAGCTTTCCGCATGTCCTCGCAATACATCTACACCATGAACCGGGTGTCCAAGGTGGTCCCGCCCAAGCGGCAGATCATCAAGGACATCTCGCTGTCGTTCTTCCCCGGCGCGAAGATCGGGCTGCTGGGCCTGAACGGCGCCGGCAAGTCCACCGTGCTCAGGATCATGGCCGGGGTGGACACCGATTTCGAAGGCGAGGCGCGGCCGCAGCCCGGGATCAAGGTTGGCTACCTGGCGCAGGAGCCGGAGCTGAACCCCGAGCACACCGTGCGCCAGGCGGTGGAGGAAGGCGTGGGCGAGGTGCTGCAGGCGCAGGCCGAGCTGGAGCGCGTGTATGCCGCCTACGCCGAGGACGGCGCCGATTTCGACGCGCTGGCCAAGGAGCAGGAACGGCTGGAGGCGATCCTCGCCTCGGGCGATGCGCACACCCTGGAGCAGCAGCTGGAAGTGGCCGCCGACGCCCTGCGCCTGCCGCCGTGGGACGCCAGGATCGCCACCCTCTCCGGCGGCGAGAAGCGCCGCGTGGCGCTGTGCCGCCTGCTGCTGCAGAAGCCCGACATGCTGCTGCTGGACGAGCCCACCAACCACCTGGACGCCGAGTCGGTGGAATGGCTGGAGCAGTTCCTGCACCGCTACACCGGCACCGTGGTGGCCGTCACCCACGACCGCTACTTCCTCGACAACGCGGCCGAGTGGATCCTCGAGCTCGACCGCGGCCGCGGCATCCCGTGGAAGGGCAACTACACCGAATGGCTGGTGCAGAAGGAAGAGCGCCTGAAGCAGGAGGAAAACCAGGAAAAGGCCCGCCAGAAGGCGATCCAGAAGGAACTGGAATGGGCCCGCCAGAACGCCAAGGGCGGGCGCAGCAAGGGCAAGGCGCGCCTGGCGCGGCTGGACGAGCTGCAGTCGATCGAATACCAGAAGCGCAACGAGACCAACGAGATCTTCATCCCGCCGGGCGAGCGCCTGG
>CAYYAT010000225.1:0-3574 GCA_964469595.1 uncultured Thermomonas sp. | reverse complement strand
CCGAACTGCTGCTGCACCGCGTCCCACTGGTCGGTCCAGAAGAAGGCCAGGCCGAACTTTGCGAACGCCTGGCGGCCGCCCCACAGCATCGACAGGGCCGCAGCGGTCAGGCCGAGCAGCACGATCATGCCGGCGGTGGTCACCAGCCAGCGGAAACGGGTGTCGGCGCGCAGGTCGGCGCGTTCGCGGCGGGTCAGGGCAAGGGTGTCAGACGTGGTATTCATCGCTGGGGCTGGACTCCGCCGGTGACGCGACAGGGGATTGCGATCCTGGCGGTCGGGCCGGGATCAGGACGTGCGGAGGGGGGCAACAGGGGTAAAGCCCGGGAGCTATGAAACGATGTTTTTATGACGAATTCGTGACATGCGCATAAGAGAAAGGCGGGCCCGAGGGGCCCGCCTTTCTGCAGCCTGCTGCGGGAGGGATTACTTGCTGGCGATGTTCTGCGCCCAGTAGGCTTCGATCTGCTGCACCAGTGAGGCGGGCAGCGGCACATAGTCCAGCGCGGTGGCCTGCGACTGGCCGTTCTCCAGTGCCCACTTGAAGAAGGCCAGCGCCTGGCGGGTGCGCGCGGCATCCTTGGGCTTCTTGTACATGATCGCCCAGGTCGTGGCCGTGATCGGCCAGGCGTTGGCACCCGGCGCATTGGTCATGATCAGGTTGAAATCCTTGACGGCCCCCCAGTTGGCGCTGGCGGCGGCGGCCTGGAAGGTTTCGTCGCTGGGACGCACGAAGTTCCCGGCGGCATTCTTCATCAGCGCATACGTCAGCTTGTTCTGCAGGGCATAGGCGTATTCCACGTAGCCGAAGCCGCCGCGGATCTGGCGGGTATAGGCGGCCACGCCCTCATTGCCCTTGCCGCCGACGCCGGCCGGCCACGCCACCGAGGTGCCTTCACCGACCTTCTGCTTCCACTCCGGGCTGACCTTGGACAGGTAGTTGGTGAAGTTGAAGGTGGTGCCCGAGCCGTCGGAGCGGTGCACCACGGTGATCTTCATGTCCGGCAGCTTCAGGCCCGGGTTGAGCGCGGCGATGCGCGGGTCGTTCCACTTGGTGATCTTGCCCAGGTAGATGTCGGCCAGCAGCGTGCCGTCGATCTTCATCGCGCCCGGGGCCACGCCCGGCACGTTCACCACCGGCACGATGCCGCCGATCACCAGCGGAAACTGCGCCAGGCCAGCCTGCTTCAGTTCCTCGGCCGAAAGCGGCTTGTCGGAGGCGCCGAAATCCACGGTCGCGGCCTTGATCTGGGCGATGCCGCCGCCGGAACCGATCGACTGGTAGTTGATCTTGTTGCCGGTCTTGGCGTTGTACTCGGCCGACCACTTGGACAGGATCGGGTAAACGAAGGTCGAGCCGGCGCCGGTGATATCGGCCGCGAACGCCGAGCCGGCGAGGCTGCTGGCCAAGGCGAGCACGACGAGGCGGGATTTGAGGGACTTGAGCACGGAGCACTCCTGCAAGGATGGGGTTGGTGGCGGCCAGGCCGCTCGCCGCGTATTGCATCCGCGCGGAGTGACAGACGTGCGTCTGAAATGTGACGTTCGCGTGACAGGCGGCCGCTGGTCGGCGTGGCTTGGGCAAGCGTGAAAAAAACGTGAGTCCGACATAAACCTGCAATGAATCCGCATTGGAATAGCACCCCGGCACCCGCATCGGCCGTGGCCATGCGCGTGCAGCGCCTAGAGCACCCGCTTCCTTTTCCCATTCCGCCATCCATTGGAGCCTTTCCATGCGTCCCACCCATCTGGCCGCCGCCGTCGCCTTGGCCATCGCCAGCACCAGCTTCAACGCCGCCGCGCAGAGCGCGCCCAGCGCCCAGGACATCGCCGAATTGAGGGCGCAGATCGCCGCGTTGCAGGCGCAGGTCGAGGCGCTGCAGGCGCAATCCGATGCGCAGTCCGACGTGAACGTCACCCAGGCCAAGGCGATCGAGGACGCCGAGGCCACCAAGGGCAAGGTGGACAAGCTCGCCAAGCTGGTGAACGACACCAGCATCAGCGGCCGCCTGTACTACGACCTGACCAACATCAACGACCAGAACAAGGGCATCAAGACCAACAAGTCGGGCTTCGCGTTCGACATCAAGCGCTTCTACCTGGGCGTGGACCACAAGTTCAATGACCAGTGGTCGATGAACCTGACCACCGACTTCCAGTACTCCTCGGCGATCGCCTCCACCGAGATCTACCTGAAGAAGGCCTACGTGCAGTACAAGCTCAGCGACGCGTTCGTGCTGCGCGCGGGTAGCGCCGACCTGCCGTGGATCCCGTTCGCGGAGAACTGGTATGGCATGCGCTACGTCGAAAACACCCTCACCGACCGCCTGAAGTTCGGCACCTCGGCCGACTGGGGCCTGCACGCCAGCGGCAAGGTCGCCGGCGGCGCGATGGAGTACGCGGTGGCTGCCCTGAACGGCAACGGCTACAAGAACCCGAGCCGCAGCAAAGGCCTGGACTTCGAAGGCCGCCTGAGCTACGCCCCGACCAGCAGCACCGTGCTCGCGGTGGGCTTCTACAACGGCACCCTGGGCAAGGAAACCCAGACCGTGAACAGCCTGCACAACGCCGAGCGCGTGAACTTCCTGGCCGCCTACGCCGCCGGCACCACCCGCCTGGGCGTGGAGTACTTCCAGGCCAAGAACTGGAACAACGTGCTGACCGTGGCCACCGACAAGGCCAGCGGCTGGTCGGCCTGGGGCAGCATCGGTCTCGGCGGCGACGGCATCAACCTGTTCGGCCGCTACGACCGCACCGACCTCAGCAAGACCCTCGACCCGACCCTGCGCGATACCTACTACAACTTCGGCATCGAGTTCCCGATCACCAAGGGCGTGAAGCTGGCCACCGTGTACAAGCACACCGACCAGAAGAACGCGCTGCTGACCAAGGACCTCAAGACCGACGAGTTCGGCGTGTGGGGCGAGTTCCGCTTCTGATCCGCGGAAAGCAGCCAGACGAAGTGGCATGGGCGGCGGGCTTCGGTCCGCCGCCTTTTTTGGCGATGCGGGGCGCGCCGTCAGTTCGCCCAGCTCGACGGGCCCTTGTCGGGCCAGCGGCAGAGGTCGTGGATCGGGCAGTGCAGGCAGTCCGGCTTGCGCGCCTTGCACAGGTAGCGGCCGTGCAGGATCAGCCAGTGGTGGGCATCGCGCGCGAATTCCGCCGGCACCAGCTTCACCAGTGTGTCCTCCACCGTGCGCACGTCCTTGCCGGGTGCCAGCCCGGTGCGGTTGGAAACCCGGAAGATGTGGGTGTCCACCGCGATGGTGGGCTGGCCGAACGCGGTGTTGAGCACCACGTTGGCGGTCTTGCGGCCCACGCCGGGGAGCGCTTCCAGCGCCTCGCGGGTACGCGGCACCTCGCCGCCGTGGTGCTCCAGCAACTGCCGGCACAGCGCGATGACGTTGGCCGCCTTCGCATTGAACAGGCCGATCGTGTTGATGTAGCCCTTCAGGCCATCCTCGCCCAGTGCCAGGATCGCCTGCGGCGTGTTGGCCACCGGGAACAGGCGGCGCGTGGCCTTGTTCACACCCACGTCGGTGGCCTGCGCGGAGAGCACCACCGCCACCAGCAGT
>CAYYAT010000224.1:0-3616 GCA_964469595.1 uncultured Thermomonas sp. | reverse complement strand
GACGCAGCATCTCCGTCAGGTTGGCCGGCCCGAAACGCGGCGCCGGCATCCGCGAAACGTACCAGCAGGAAATTGCCCGCCGAGGGATAGACCCGGCGCACGACCGGCAGCGCGCGCAGGCCATCGGCCAGCCGCGCGCGCGCCTCGCGCACGGCCTCCATGCGGCTGCGGGTCAGCGCCAGCGCCTCCGGCGCCAGCGCGGCCAGTGCCGCCTCCACCACCGGCTGCGGCACCGGATACGGCGCCTGGCAGCGGCGCAGCGCCTCGATCATCGGCGGCGCACCAATCACGCAGCCCACCCGCGCCGCGGCCAGCGCGTGCGCCTTGGACAGGGTGCGCAGCACCGCGATGTTGTCGTGGTCGGCCAACAGCGTAGTGGCGGACGGCACGTCGGCGTATTCGCCGTAGGCCTCGTCCACCACCACCAGGCAGCGGCCGCGCAGCCGCCGCGCCAAGGTGGCGATCGCGTCCAGCGACAGCAGTTCGCCGGACGGATTGCCCGGCGAGCACAGGAACAGCAGGCTCGCGCCGCTCTCCAGCGCGGCCTCTCCCATCGCCGCAAGATCCGCACACAGCCCTGCCTCGCCGTCGCGCAGCGGCACCTCGACGACCTCCGCCCCGTGCAGGCGCGCGCACACCGCGTACATGCCGAATACCGGCGGGGCGATGACGATGCGGCCGCGCCCCGGCGCGCAGAACGCGCGCACCAGCAGGTCGATGCCTTCGTCGCTGCCGCGGCCCACCAGCAGCTGCGGCGGCGCGACGTCGTAGAGCCGCGCCAGGCGCTCGCGCAGCGCGTCCGGCTGCGGCTGCGGATAGCGGCGGAGGGTCGCGCCGGGATCGGACGGATTCGCCCACGCCGATTCATTGGCGTTGAGCCAGACCGAACCGGCCAGCGCCTCGCTGCGCGCCGACCTGTAGCCGCCGAAGTCGCGCAGGTCCTCGCGCAACAGCGCGTTCACGGTGGTGCTCATGCCGCTTGCTCCAATCGCAGTTCGACTGCGCGCGCGTGGGCCTGCAGCCCCTCGGCGTGCGCCAGGATGGCCGCGCAGGGCCCGGCATTTGCAATCCCGGCGCGAGTGGCTTCCTGCACGGTGATGGCTTTCTGGAAGCTGGCCACGGACAGCCCGCTCCACGCACGCGCGGCGCCGCCGGTGGGCAGGACGTGGTTGCTGCCGCTGCAGTAGTCGCCCAGCGCTTCCGGCGTCCAGTCGCCGAGGAAGATGCTGCCGGCGCTGCCGATGCGGTCCAGCCACGCGCGCGGTTCGCGCACCGACAGGATCAGGTGCTCCGGCGCGTAGGTGTCGCTGATGGCGATGGCCTGCGCGATGTCGCGCACCCGCACCAGCCGGGATGCCTCCAGCGCGCGCCTGGCGATGTCCGCCCGCGGCAGCGCGGCCAGCTGGGCATCGACCTCTGCCGCCACCGCGTCCAGCAGCGCAGGGCTATCAGTCAGCAGCAGCACCTGCGAATCGGGCCCATGTTCGGCCTGTGACAGCAGGTCGGCCGCGACGAACGCGGGGTTGGCGCCGCTATCTGCGATCACCAGCACTTCCGACGGGCCAGCTGGCATGTCGATGGCGATGCCGCCCGGCCGCTGCGCGGCCTGCCGCTTGGCTTCGTCCACCCAGGCGTTGCCCGGGCCGAACAGCTTGTCGCAGCGCGGCACGCGGGCGGTGCCGAGCGCCATCGCCGCGATCGCCTGCGCGCCGCCGAGCTTGAACACGCGCACGCCCGGCGCCTGCCGCGCCGCCAGCAGCACCGCCGGATCGGCGCTGCCGTCCGCGCGCGGTGGCGTGCACAGGATCACTTCGGCGCAGCCGGCCAGCCGCGCCGGCACGCACAGCATCAGCGCGGTGGAAGGCAGCGGCGCGCTGCCTGCGGGCACGTACAGGCCTACCCGACGGATCGGCCGCTGCACGCGCTGGCAGGTCAGGCCCGGTGCGGTTTCCACTTCATACGGCGACGCGATGCCGGCGCGGTGGAAGGCCTCGATCCGCGCGGCCGCCTCGGCGATGGCCTCCTGCACCTCGGCAGGCACTGCCTCGGCGGCGCGGGCGAACTCATCCGCATCCACTTCGAAATCCTGCAGCGTCACGCCGTCGAACCGCGCGGTGAAGTCGCGCAGGGCGTCGTCGCCGCGCGCGGCCACCGCGTCGAAGATCGCCTGCACGCCGCTGCGCACGGCATCGGACACCGCCTGCACCGGCCGCTGCAGCACGGCCGCGCGCGCGGCGTCGTCCAGCTGGTTCCAGTCGATGCGCTTCATGCCAGCATCCGCTCCACCGGCAGCACCATCAGCCCGCGCGCGCCGGCGCGCTTGAGATCCTCCAGCCGCTGCCAGGTCATCGCGCCGTGGCAGAGCGCCTGCAGCGCCAGGGTTTCGCTGCCATCCACCGGGCACATGGTCGGCGGCTCCGCATCCGGCAGCAGCTGCAGCACCTGCGGCAGCGCCTCGCGCGGGGCCTGGAACAGCAGCAGCTTGCTGTCGCGGATGCGCAGCACGCCGTCCATGCGCCGCAGCAGCAGGTCCGCCAGCTCGGCGCGCACGTCGCCGAACGGCTGCACCGGCCCGGCCAGCACCGCCTCGCTCTGCAGGATATCCAGCACCGGCTTGAGCTGGTTGGCGGCCAGGGTGGCGCCGCTGGACACCAGGTCGCAGATCGCATCGGCCTGGCCCAGCCGCGGCGCGATCTCCACCGAGCCGCTGAGCACCACGATGTCGGCATCGACCTGCTGCTGGCGCAGCCAGGCGCGCAGCTGGTTGGGATAGGTGGTGGCGATGCGCTTACCGGCCAGCTGCGCCGGGCCTTGCCAGTCCCAGCCGTCGGGCACGGCCACCGACAGCCGGCAGCCGCCGAAGCCGAGCGCGCGCCATTCGCGGAACACCGGCGGCAGACCGGCCTCGCTGCGCTCGCCCGCCTGTTCCAGCAGGACGTTGCGGCCCGCCACGCCGAGGTCGCACACGCCGTCGGCGATCAGCCCCGGGATGTCGTCGTCGCGCACCAGCAGCAGGTCGACCGGCAGCGACTCGCCATAGCAGAACAGGCGGTCGCGGCTTTCGCGCCAACTCAGGCCGGCGGAGGCCAGCAGGGCACGGGCCGGCTCGCTCAGGCGTCCGGATTTCTGGATGGCGATGCGCAGGCGATCGCGCACCGCCGGCGTGGCGGGAGGGCTCATGGGGGGGTGCTCAGTGGGAGTCGTTGGAAAGGCCGAGGCGGCGGGCGGCGGTCTGGTAGCCGCCGGTCCCGCGCTCCAGGCAGCGGGCAACACGACCGATGGTGGTGACGCTGACCTTGGTGCGCTCGTGGATCTCGCGGTAAGGCATGCCCTGCAGCAGTTGCGGCACCACCCGCCAGCGGTCACCCATGGCTTCCAGCTCGGCGGGGGTGCACAGATCCTCGAGGAATGCGCGGACCTCGGCCGCACCCTGCAGCGACGCCAGCGCATAGGCCAGCGCGTCGATGGCGACGGCGGCATCGTAGGGCGGCAGGGGCTCGGGGCGTTGCTTCATCGGAAGGCCATCGAAAGATCTGGACTGCGGGATCCCGCCGGGGCGGGACGGGCTTGGGCTGTTGCGCCGGGCTTGCTTCGAGCTTGCTCCGGGCAGGGAAAT
>CAYYAT010000223.1:0-3619 GCA_964469595.1 uncultured Thermomonas sp. | reverse complement strand
ACTTCGGCATGCCGGTCTCGACCACCCACAGCATCTCCACCGCGATCATGGGCGTGGGCTTCGCCAAGAACCCGCGTGCGCTCAAGCTCGGCGTGATCGAGCGGATCGTGTGGGCGTGGATCTTCACCATCCCCGCGGCCGGCGGGATCGCCTACGGCCTGCTGCGGCTGCTGCAGGCCCTGGGCTGGGCCTGACCTGCTGACAGGAGAAGCGCCGGGGACGGCCGGCGCGAGGGCGCTTACAGCAAGTCGCCGCCGGCCGACATCCGGTGTTCCATCTCGTCGCCGGTGCCGCCGATCTCCAGCACCAGGCGATCCACTTCTGCCGCGGTCAGGCCCTCGTAGGGGCGGTTCTCGCACAGGTGCAGGAAGGGCACGCCGTCGAGTTCGCTGATCGCAAGGTAACCCACCCGGCTCTCGAAGTTGAAGCGCAGCGCGCGGCGCGCATCCAGCCCGACGATCGGCGCCACCGCGGTGCTGACCCGCAGGTAGTTGCGGCCGTCGTCGTCCTGTAGTTCGGCCAGGAAGATCGCCTGGTGCCGCCTGCCTTGCGCCAGCGACAGCTCCACGCAGGCCAGGAAGGGCTCCTGCACGCTCAGGCGGTAGCCGGCGGTGACCAGGTGGCGGCGGATCTGTTCGAAGTTGTGCATGGCGGCGGCGCGGCGGGTGGGCCAGCGGCTATGCTAACGCGGAAGATGCGCCATCTCGACTCGCCCGTTCCGGATTCGACGCCCGACCAGCGCATCCTGGCGGTGATCCGCGCCCTGCCGTGCGGGCGGGTGGCCAGCTACGGCGCGATCGCCCGCCGCGCCGGGCTGCCGGGGCGCGCGCGACTGGTCGCACGGCTGCTGGCGCGCAACGAGGACCCGGGCCTGCCCTGGCACCGGGTGCTGCGTGCGGATGGGCGGATCGCGTTCCCGCCGGATTCGGACGGCTTCCGCGAGCAGTGCCGGCGCCTGCAGGCCGAGGGAGTGCCGGTGCAGCGCGGCCGGGTGCGCCTGCCGGCGGCTGAAGGCGACCTCGATGCGGCGCTCTGGCGCCCGCGCTGAGCGGCTATGATGCGCTGCAACGAAACCGGATGACGCACGGATGCCGTTCAACCTGCCCAAGATCACCAAGGCCCTGCTGATCGTCAACCTGGTGGGCTTCGCCCTGCAGGCCCTGCTGGGCGACCAGCGCCTGATCGATTTCATGCTGTGGCCGTGGGGCGATGCCGCCTACGATCCCGATGCGCTGGCACCGGCGTTCATGCCCTGGCAGCTGGTGACCTATGCCTTCCTGCACGGCGGGCTGCTGCACATCGCGTTCAACATGCTGGCGCTGGTGATGTTCGGCGCGCCGCTGGAATACACCTGGGGCGAACGCCGCTTCCTGACCTATTACATCGTCAGCGTGGTCGGCGCGGGCCTGTGCCAGCTGCTGGTGGGGTCATACGCGCTGGCGCATGGTGCCGAGGCCTATCCGACCATCGGGGCCTCCGGCGGCGTGTTCGGGCTGCTGCTGGCCTACGGGATGCTGTTCCCGAACCAGCGGGTGATGCTGCTGTTCCCGCCGATTCCGATGCGCGCACGCACGCTGGTGATCGTCTACGGCCTGTTCGAGCTGGGCGTGGGGGTCACCGGCCTGCAGCCGGGGGTGGCCCATTTCGCGCACCTGGGCGGGATGCTGTTCGGCTGGCTGCTGATCCGCTACTGGCGCGGGCAGCCGCCGTTCGGCGGCGGCCGCGGCGGCCCGAGGATCCGCAGCGTGCGCTGAGACCGGCTGCAGCGAAGCCGACGCAGGGGCGGGGCGAAGCCCCGGCCGGAAAAGCGGGTGCGTCAGTAGGGCTGGATGCGCTCGGCATCCTTGAGCAGCATCGGCGCGCCGGCCTTGCAGCCGAACGCCTTGCCGAAGCCGGGCTGCTGCATCGCCGGCGCGTTCGCGCGCCACAGGCCGGGCGCGCGCACGTCCTGGCGCGCGCGCAGGCGCGCTTCGTCTGGGGTCACCTGCTGCGCCCACAGCTGCGCCCAGCCGGTGTAGAAGCCCTTCTCGGTCTGTGCGTCCAGCTCGGGTTTCGCCGCGGCGAGCGCCGCGCGCGCCAGCGTCAGCCCGGCCAGGTCGGCCACGTCCTCGTCGCGGGTCAGCGTGCCATCGATCCTGGTGCCGGCCAGCCCGGGGTAGGGCAGGCCGCCGTAGAAGCGGCCGACCCGGTTGGCCATCGCCTCCCAGCGCGCGGCATCCTCGGACGTCCACCAGTCGCGCACGTTGCCGTCTGCGTCCACGTGGCGGCCGAGGCCGTCCACCGCATGGCTGAGCTCGTGCCCCACCAACGCGCCGAACGCGCCGTACTGGTTGCCCAGCGGCATCGCCGGGTCCAGCACCGGTGCCTGCAGCATCGCCGCGGTGACGATCAGGCGGTTGTGAGCGAGGTCGTAGGCCAGCGCCGGCTGCTGCGGCAGCACGTCCCAGCGGCGCTCGGCGTTGCCCTTGCCGATCCGGCGCATCTCCTGGCGGTGGCGCCAGGTGGAGGCGATCAGCATGTTGCTGCCGAAGCTGCCGCGGCCCATCGGCTGCACGCTGTAGTCGAGGTCGCGCCGTGGCGCGCCGATCTCCACCTTCAGCCCGTCGAGCTTCTTCAGCGCCTCGGCCTTGGCCGCGCCCTGCAGGAGCTCGCCGCGTTCGATTTCCTGCTTGAGCGCGTCGCGCACCTGGGTGGCGATCTGCTCGGCCTGCGCGCGGCTGGCCTCGGGCAAGTAGGCGGCGGCGTACTCGCGGCCCAGCATCGGGCCGGCGGCGAGATTGATGGCGTCCAGCGTCTGCTTCCAGCGCGGCGCCGGTTCGGTCTGGCCCAGCAGCACCTTGCTGCGGAAGTCGAACGCGGCGTCGCGCCACGACTTCGACAGGTAGGGCGCCATCGCATCGCCCACCCGCCAGCGCAGGTAGGCCTGCCACTGCGCCGGCTTGAGCGTACCCACCAGCGCATCGAGCTTGGCGAACAGCGCCGGGTCGGCCATCGACACGGTGTCGTCGCTCACGCCCTGCGCCTTCAGGAAGGCGTCCAGCTGCAGGTTGCGGTATTGCTTGCCGAGGCCGGCGGTGGCGACGGGCGCGAAGTTCCTGCGCGGATCGCGCAGGTCCGTCAGCGGGCGTTCGGCGGCGGCGATGCGCTTCTCCACGTCCAGCGCCAGGGCGGTCTGGGCTTCGATGTCCTTGGCCGGCACCCCGGTCAGGGCCAGGATCTTGCGCATGTAGTCGGCATAGCGCGCCATCAGCGCCTGGGTGTCGGCGTCGCTGCGGGTGTAGTAGGCCGGGTCCGGCAGGCCAAGGCCGCCCTGGGTGAAGTAGCCGAGGTGGCGGTCGAGGTCGCGCAGGTCCACGTCGGCGTTGAAGCCGAACAGGACCGGGATGCCCACCTGGTGCAGCGCCGCCACCGCCGGCGCGATGTCCTTGCTGCTGCGGATGGCGTCGATCCGCTGCAGCAGTGGCGCCACCGGTGCGGCGCCATCGGCTTCGATCGCCGCTTCGTCCAGCCCGCTGGCCCAGAAGTCGCCCAGCAGCTTCTGCACGGTGCCGTGCGGGGTGCGCATGAAGGCGTCCAGCAGGTCGCGCTGCTGCTGTTCGGCGCGCGCGCCGAGTTGGCC
>CAYYAT010000222.1:2485-3625 GCA_964469595.1 uncultured Thermomonas sp. | reverse complement strand
GCTGGTGCCGATGCAGTGCGAGTACTACGCGCTGGAAGGCCTGTCGGCGCTGATCGACACCATCGAAGGCCTGAAGGGCCGGTTCAACCCGGCGCTGGAAATCGAGGGCGTGCTGCGCACCATGTTCGACGTGCGCAACAACCTGGCCAACGCGGTGTCAGCCGAGCTGACCAACCACTTCGGCGACCTCGTGTTCCGCACCATCGTGCCGCGCAACGTGCGCCTGGCCGAAGCCCCCAGCCACGGCCAGAGCATCCTTGGCTACGACAAGGCCAGCCGCGGCAGCGTGGCCTACCTCGGCCTGGCCGGCGAGGTCCTGCGCCGGCAGCGCGAACGCACGCAGAAACAGAAGGAGAGCGCCGCATGACGGCTGGCAAGGAGGCCGCGAAGGGCGGCGCCAAGAAGCGCGGCCTGGGCCGCGGGCTGGAAGCCCTGCTGGGCCCCAAGGCCGCAGCGGAGGCACCGATGCTGCAGGCGATGCCGGGCGACGTGCTGCGCACGCTGCCGGTGGACGCGATGGTGCCGGGCAAGTACCAGCCGCGCCGCACCATGGACGACGCCAAGCTGGAGGAACTGGCCTCCTCCATTCGCGCGCAGGGCGTGATCCAGCCCATCGTGGTGCGCGAGCGCCTGGGCGCGGACGGCAAGGGCGGCCGCACCTACGAGATCATCGCCGGCGAGCGCCGCTGGCGCGCCTCGCAACGCGCGGGCCTGGCCGAAGTCCCGGTGGTCGTGCGCGAAGTCGACGACCGCACCGTGGTCGCGATGGCGCTGATCGAGAACATCCAGCGCGAGGACCTCAACCCGCTGGAGGAAGCGCAGGCGCTGCAGCGGCTGATCGACGAATTCGACCTGACCCACGCGGCCGCCGCGGAGGCCGTGGGCCGCTCCCGCGCCGCGGTGTCCAACCTGCTGCGCCTGCTGGAGCTGCCGGAGCCGGTACGCCAACTGGTGCAGGCCGGCGCGATCGAGATGGGCCACGCCCGCGCCCTGCTGCCGCTGGCCGAGCCGATGGCGATCTCGCTGGCCAAGCAGGCCGCCGAGGAAGGCTGGTCGGTGCGCCAGGTGGAGCACCGCGTCCAGCAGCTCGCCGCCGGCAAGGTACCGACCGAGCCGAAGAAGAACTCGCCCAAGGCGAGG
>CAYYAT010000222.1:0-2421 GCA_964469595.1 uncultured Thermomonas sp. | reverse complement strand
ACGTGTGCTCTTCCGATCTGCCGCCGGCAAGGTGCCGACCGAACCGCGGAAGGCCCCGCCCAAGGCGAAGGCCCCGCAGGCCGACATCGCCGCGCTGGAACGCGAGCTGTCGGAGACGCTGGGCAGCAAGGTCAACGTGCTCAACGGCCGCGGCAACAAAGGCAAGCTGGTCATCCACTACGCCAACCTCGACGCGCTGGACGGCGTGCTCGAGCGCCTGCGCAACCGCACCTGAGGCCGCCTCCGACATGAGCGGATCGCCGCAACTCTCCGTCGTCGTCCCCGTGCACAACGAGGAGGACAACGTCGCCCCGCTGGTCGGCGAGATCCTGGCCGCGCTGCGCGGCCGGATCGCGTTCGAGATCGTCTACGTGGACGACACCTCGCGCGACGCCACCCTGCAGCGCCTGCGCGACCTGCAGGCCACCACGCCGGAGCTGCGCGTGGTCCGCCACGTCACCAACGCCGGCCAGAGCACCGCGGTGCGCAACGGCGTGAAGGCCGCGCGCGCGGCGTGGATCGCCACCCTCGACGGTGACGGCCAGAACGATCCGGCCGATATCCCGGCCCTGCTGGCCAGGCGCGACGCCTCGCCGCCCGACGTCAAGCTGTTCGCCGGCTGGCGCGTCAACCGCCAGGACAGCGGCAGCAAGCGCTGGGCCTCGAAGTTCGCCAACGCGATCCGCAGCCGCATGCTGCGCGACGCCACGCCGGACACCGGCTGCGGCATCAAGCTGTTCGAACGCGAGGCCTTCCTGGACCTGCCGTACTTCGACCACATGCACCGCTACCTGCCGGCGCTGATGCAGCGCGCCGGCTGGCAGACCGTCAGCGTGCCGGTCAACCACCGCCACCGCACCGCCGGCGTGTCGAAATACAACAACCTCGGCCGCGCGCTGGTCGGCATCAAGGACCTGTTCGGCGTGGCGTGGCTGATCCAGCGCAGCCGCCGCACGGCGGTGGAGGAAGTGCCGGCCAAGGGCGACGCCCGGTGATCGCCGCCGCGCCGGACGTCATGAACACCGCCATTCCCTGGCTGGAGTGGACCGGCATCCACATGAGCCCGTGGAAGCTGATCGGGCTGGTCGGCGCGCTGATGTTCGGCGGGCGCTGGCTGGTCCAGTTCATCGCCAGCCGCCGCCACGGCAAGCCGGTGATCCCGCGCCTGTTCTGGTACATGAGCATCCTCGGCAGCCTGATGACGCTGGCCTATTTCATCTTCGGCAAGAACGACGCGGTCGGCATCCTGCAGAACCTGTTCCCCAGCTTCACCGCCTGCTACAGCCTGTACCTGGACATCCGCCACCGCGGCTGGAAGCGCGACCGCAACAGCCACTGAGGAGGACCGCGATGCGGGTGCTGCTGGTCGAGGATTCCGCGGTGCTCGGGCAGGCCCTGCACGACCACCTGGAGCGCGCCGGCCACGCCTGCGACCTCGCCACCGACGGCCAGCAGGCGCTGGCCCACCTGCACGCGCACGCCTACGCTGCGGTGGTGCTCGACTTGATGCTGCCCCGGCTGGATGGCTTTGCCGTGCTCGAGCGCCTGCGCGCGGGCGGCGACGCGGTGCCGGTGCTGGTGCTGTCGGCGCGCGACCAGGTGGGCGACCGCGTGCGCGCGCTGGATGCCGGCGCCGACGACTACCTGGTGAAGCCGTTCGCGCTGGACGAACTGCTGGCGCGCCTGCGCGCGCTGGTGCGGCGCCCGCCGCGCGCGCAGCCGCCGCTGCTGCGGTTGGGGGAGATCGAACTGGACCCGCGCCTGCGTCTGGCTCGCCATGCCGGCCGCGACCTCGACCTCTCGCCCAAGGAATACGCGCTGCTGGAGGTGCTGCTGCGCGAACGCGGCCATGTGCTGTCGCGCGCGCAGCTGTTCGAGCGCCTGTACGACCACGGCAGCGACGCCTCCGACAAGGTGGTGGAGGTGATCCTGAGCACCCTGCGCGCCAAGCTGGCGCGCGCCGGTGCCGGCAATCCGATCCAGACCCGCCGCGGCTTCGGCTACACCATCCCATGAAGCGCCCACCAATGAAACAGCCATGAGCACGCCCCTGCCCGTGCCGACCGCCCCGCCGCCGCACGCCGGCCGCGGGCGCGACTGGTCGCTGCGGCGGCGCCTGGCCTGGCAGCAGGCGCTGGCCGCCGGCGCCGTGCTGGCGCTGCTGTTCGTGCTGCTGGACACCCTGATCGACCGCGAGATCTACGCCCATCTCGACCAGGGTCTGACCCTGCGCGCCGAGGTGATCGCGCACTCCCTGCAGCGCCACGGCGCCGACCTGCCGCTGGCGGACTACCAGGAGGACGGGCATACCGAGTTCTACACCCTGTTCGACCGCGACGGCCTGGTGCTGGCCACCTCGCCGAACAGCCACGGGCTGGCGCTGCCGTGGCCCGCGCCGGGCGCCGGGGCGCTGCCGCGCTA
>CAYYAT010000221.1:0-3642 GCA_964469595.1 uncultured Thermomonas sp. | reverse complement strand
TGGCGCTGCTGGTGTGGGCGCTGGCGCGCTTTGAGCTGCCGCGTGCCGCATCCGCGCCGCTGCCCGCCGCATCAGCCGCGCCGCGCCTGGGCGGGCGCATCCTGCTCGCGGCGCTGGTGCTGACCCTGGGCGGGGCGCTGCTGGAACGGGTGACGCCGGTCCCGCCGTGGCTGATCCCGGTGCTGCTGTTCACCGGCTGGGCGCTGGCGGAGCGGGTGCCGGAGGATCGCGACGTCGGCCTGATGGCCCGCCGGGTGCTGATCGCCGCGCTGGCCTGGCTGGCGCTGGCGGCGCTGGCGGCGGGCGTGCTGGAAGCGCGCTACCGCCGCACGCCGGCGCCGCCGCCCTACGTGCTGGCGCAGCCGATGACCGAACAGGTCGAGGCGATCTATTGGCAGACCTACGGCGCCCCGATCCAGTATGCCGCCGGCAGCTTCCCGCTGCCGTATTTCCTCGCTTTCTACGGCGCCGATCATCCGCGCGCGCTGTACGGCTTCGACCTGGCGCAATCGACCTGGATCGACCCTGCGGCCCTGCGCGATGGCAACAAGGTCGCGCTGTGCGGCAGTCTGCGCTATTTCAACCAGCCGCCCGCCCCGGACTGCGCGGCGCGCGCCGCCGCCCTGTTCGGGCCGCCCGACCAGACCCGCACCCTGCAATGGTGCGTGTACGACCCGGGCAGCCGGCGCCAGGGGCTGCAGACCGTGGAGGTGCTGATGTGGAAGCCGCGCCAGCCGGTGGGCGCGGCGGAGTAAGGCAGGCGGCTCAGCGGGCGCGCGCCTGCGCCACCGCCTGCTTCATGCGCGCGATGATGGCGGCGTAGTCGGGCTGGCCGAAAATGGCGCTGCCGGCGACGAAGGTATCGGCGCCGGCGGCCGCAATCTCGCCGATGTTGTCCGGCTTCACGCCGCCGTCGATCTCCAGCCGGATCGGCTTGCCGCAGGCATCGATCCGCGCCCGCACCTGGCGCAGCTTGTCCAGCGCGGACGGGATGAACGCCTGCCCGCCGAAGCCGGGGTTGACCGACATCAGCAGCACCAGGTCGAGGTCTTCCAACACCCAGTCCAGCACCTCCACCGGGGTGGCCGGGTTGAGCACCAGCCCGGCCTGGCAGCCCTGCGCCCTGATCAGCTGGAGCGTGCGGTGCACGTGGCGGCTGGCCTCGGGATGGAAGCTGATCAGGCTGGCCCCGGCCTTGGCGAAGTCGGGCACGATGCGGTCCACCGGCTCCACCATCAGGTGCACGTCGATCGGCGCGGTGACACCGTGCTTGCGCAGCGCCTCGCACACCAGCGGGCCGATGGTCAGGTTGGGCACGTAATGGTTGTCCATCACGTCGAAGTGCACCCAGTCGGCGCCGGCTTCGATCACGGCGTCCACCTCCTCACCGAGCTTTGCGAAGTTGGCGGACAGGATGGACGGGGCGATCACGGTGGGCTGGCGCTGGGTCTGCGGCATGGTCATCGGTTCCGGAGTTTCTGGATGCGGTCGTAGGCCGCGTTGATCTCGCGCGATTTCTGTTCGGCGATCGCCTGCAGCTCGGGCGCGGCGCCGGCCACGCGGTCGGGATGGTACTGCGCCATCAGCTTGCGATAGGCGCGGTCGATCTGGGCGTCGCTGGCATCGGCAGCCAGCCCGAACACCCGGTAGGCCCAGTCCACGTCGGCATCCCCGGGCGGTCCCGCCGGCGGCGTGCGCGGCGGCGCGCGGCGGGAGAACGCATCGTGGTCGAACAGGTAGCCCACCAGCAGGCCGACGAAGCCGCCCACCGGATGCCGCAGCAGCAGCCAGCCGGCGATGAAGCCCAGGAATTGTCCGTACCAGCGTCGCATCCGCGCAGTTTACAGGGCGGGCGGGGGGTGCCGGCCTTAAACTAGGCGCTCCACCTCCCTGCCCGCGCGCCCATGGCCACCACCCTGCTCCAGTCCGATCTGCCCGGCCTGAACCTGATCCACCGCGGCAAGGTCCGCGACGTGTTCGACCTCGGCGACGGCACGCTGCTGATGGTCGCCACCGACCGCCTGAGCGCGTTCGACGTGGTGCTGCCCGACCCGATCCCCGGCAAGGGCGAGATGCTCTGCCAGATCAGCAACTTCTGGTTCGACAAGACCGCCCACATCCTCCCCAACCACCTGACCGGCATCGACGTCGCCTCGGTACTGCCGGCGGGCGTGGACGCGGCGCTGTATGCCAAGCGCGCGGTGGTGACGAAGAAGCTCACGCCGGTGCCGGTGGAATGCATCGCGCGCGGCTACATCATCGGCAGCGGCTGGAAGGACTACCAGCGCACCGGCGCGATCAGCGGCATCGCGCTGCCCGCCGGCTTGCAGCAGGCGCAGCAGCTGCCCGAGCCGATCTTCACGCCTTCGACCAAGGCGGCGGTGGGCGACCACGACGAGAACATCGACTTCGCCGCCGCAGTGAACCTGGTCGGCCGCGAGCTGGCCGAGGCGGTGCGCGACGCGACGCTTGCGATCTACGCCTTCGCCCGCGACTACGCCGCGCAGCGCGGCATCCTCCTGGCCGATACCAAGTTCGAGTTCGGCACCGACGCTGACGGCAGGCTCTACGTCATGGACGAGATGCTGACCCCGGATTCCAGCCGCTACTGGCCGGCGGAGCAGTACGCCGTCGGCATCAGCCCCCCGAGCTACGACAAGCAGTTCGTGCGCGACTACCTGGAGACGCTGGACTGGGACAAGACCCCGCCCGGCCCGCGCCTGCCGGCCGAGGTGATCGCCAAGACCCGCGCCAAGTACGCCGAAGCGCTGGAAAAGCTGGCCGGCCTGCGCATCGACTGAGCGCCGGCCCCGCCGGAACCGTGATGCCCGCGCCCCTCGCCCCGCGCCTAGCGGGCGGCCTGCGCGCGCGGCAGCACCAGCGCCAGCCACAGCAGGCCGGCCAACGCCGCCACCACCGAGGCGCCAAGCACGCCGAGCACGCTTTCGGTGTAGTGCAGCCCCTGCCCGCCGAACGCCAGCCCCGCGATGAACAGGCTCATGGTGAAGCCGATGCCGCACAGCAGGCCCAGGCCCAGCATCGCGCGCAGGTCCATCCCCTCGGGGAAGCGCGCCAGCCCCAGCGCGCGCATCAGCAGGGCCGCGCCGACGATCCCGACCGGTTTGCCCAGCACCAGTCCCAGCCCGATCCCGGCCGGCAGCGGAGACACCAGGTCGGACAGCTGCAGTCCCCCCAACGCCAGCCCGGCGTTGGCGAATGCGAACAGCGGCAGGATCCCGAACGCCACGTACGGGTGCAGCGCGTGCTCCAGCGTCTCCAGCGGGGAATACTCGTTGGCGTCGTCGATCGCGTTGCGGCGGTCGTAGTGCGGGATCATCAGTCCGGTCACCACCCCGGCCAGGGTGGCGTGCACGCCCGACTTCAGCACGAAGCCCCACAGCAGCAGGCCGAGCAGCAGGTACGGCGCCAGGTGTGTCACCTGGCGCCGGTTCAGCCCCCACATCGCCAGCACCACCACCGCGGCGCCGGCCAGCGCCGGCAGCGACAGCCCCTGGGTGTAGAACAGGGCGATGATGAGGATCGCGATCAGATCATCGGCCACCGCAATGGTGGACAGCAGCAGCTTCATCCCCAGCGGCACCCGCGACCCCAGCAGCGCCAGCACGCCCAGCGCGAACGCGA
>CAYYAT010000220.1:0-3650 GCA_964469595.1 uncultured Thermomonas sp. | reverse complement strand
CTGCGCCGGCTGGACGCACTGTCCGCCGACGGCACCCTGACCGCGCGCGGCCGCCGCATGCTGGCGCTGGGCACCCATCCGCGCCTGGCGGCGATGCTGCTGGCCACCGATGCGCCCGCGCGGGTGGCGCTGGCCTGCGATCTCGCCGCACTGCTGGAGGCACGCGATCCGCTGCGCAGCCGCTCCGATGCCCTGGTCGAGCGCTGGCAGGCGCTGGCCGCGTTCCGTGCCGGCCGTGTCGGAAGCGACGCCAGCCGTTCGGGCCTGGCCGCCATCGACGCGGCGGCGAAGCAGTGGCGTCGCCGCCTGCGCTGCGAGGCCGCACCGCCCGCCTCGGCCCCGGCGCACGCGCTGGGCGACCTGCTGGCGCACGCCTTCCCCGATCGCATCGCCCGCCAGCATCCGCAGGATGCGCGCCGCTATCTGCTTGCGAACGGGCGCAGCGCGCGCCTGCTGGAGGATTCCGCGCTGTACGGCCAGCCGTGGCTGGTGGCCAGCGAGCTGCGCTTCGAGCCCAGGGACGCCCTGCTGCTACGCGGCGCGCCGGTGGACGAGGCGGTGCTGCGCCGTGAGTTCGCCGCGCATTTCTGCGAGGCCGACGAGGTGCGCTGGGACAGCGAGCGCCGCGCGCTGGTGAGCGAGCGCATCGCCCGCTTCGATGGCATCGTGCTGGCCGCGAAATCCGCCGGTCGCGTCGATCCGGCGCGGGCCGCGCGCGCGCTGACGGAGGCCGTGCACGATCTGGGGCTGGATGTACTGCCGTGGAGCGAGGCGCTGGCGCAGTGGCGGTACCGCGCGCAGTGCCTGCGCGCGTGGATGCCGGAGCTGGGGCTGCCGGATGTCTCCGACGCCGCGCTGCTGGCGGCGCTGGAAGACTGGCTGACGCCCGCATTCGCCGGCAAGACCCGGCTGGATGCGCTATCGCCCGAGGAGCTGGCCGAGGCGCTGAAGGGGCGGCTGGAGTGGGCGCTGCGCCAGCGCATCGCCGCGCTCGCGCCGACCCGCATTGAAGTCCCTTCCGGCATGCAGCGCGCGATCACCTACGCGCTGGAGGCCGACGGCACGCCGGCGCCGCCGGTGCTGGCGGTGAAGCTGCAGGAACTGTTCGGCCTGGCCGACACCCCGCGCATCGCCGACGGCCGCGTGCCGCTAACCTTGCACCTGCTCTCGCCCGCCGGACGTCCGCTGCAGGTGACCCAGGACCTGCGTGGGTTCTGGGAGCGCACCTATCCCGAGGTCAGGAAGGAAATGAAGGGCCGTTATCCGCGCCATCCGTGGCCGGACGACCCGTGGAGCGCGAGCGCCACCTACCGCGCCAAGCCGCGCGGGACCTAGCCGCGCCCGTCGCCGCCGCGCGCCGTGGCGCGGTTGTCAGTGCGCCGCCGCGCCCCCGGCGCTGCCGAATGGCGGCCAGGCCCACCACACCAGCACGATCATCGCCACGAACAGGCCGGAGAACAGCAGGAACAGGTCGTTCACCGCCAGCGTGAACGCTTGCAGGTTGATCGTCTGGTCCGTGACTGCCAGCGCCTGCGCCCGGCCCATCCCCACGCCCTGCAGCGTGCCCAGCCACTGCTCCGCCGGCAGGCGCGCGCTGGTCACGTGTTCGCTCAGCGCCGCGTGGTGATAGTCGGCCCGGTGCTGCCACAGCGTCACCGAGACCGCAGTGGAAATGCTGCCGGCGATGGTGCGGAAGAAGTTGGACAGCCCCGAGGCGTTGGCGATCTCGTGCTGCGGCAGCCCGGACAGGATGATCTGGTTCAGCGGGATGAAGAAGAACGCCACCCCCAGGCCCTGGATCAGGCGCGGCCAGATCAGCTGGTCGAAGCTGGCCTGTGCGGTGAAGGTGGAGAACCAGTGGGTGGTGAAGGCGAACACCAGGAACGCGAAGCTGACCATGATCCGCAGATCGGCCTTGGCGATCAGGCGCCCGACCAGCGGCGAGAAGAACACCGCCAGGATGCCGACCGGCGCGGTCGCCAGGCCCGCCCATTCCGCGGTGTAGCCGAGCGTGGTCTGCAGCCACAGCGGATAGATCACGTTGATGCCGAAGAAGCCGAACATGCCGACCGACAGCGCGATCACGCCCACCCGGAAATTGCGGCGCTTGAACAGCGACAGGTCCACCACCGGGTGCGCGTCGGTCAGCTCCCAGGCCACGAAGAAGGTCAGGCAGACCAGCGCGACGATGCCGAGCGTGGTGATCAGCGGCGAGCTGAACCAGTCCTTGTCGTTGCCGTTGTCGAGCATGAACTGCAGCGAGCCCACCCCGATCACCAGCAGCGCCAGCCCGATGCGGTCGATCGGCACCTTCTGGATCGGCGTCTCGCGGTCGCGCAGCAGGGTCCATACCACCAGCGCGGCGAGCAGCCCGACCGGCGCATTGATGAAGAAGATCCAGTGCCAGGAATAGTTGTCGGTGATCCAGCCGCCGAGGATCGGGCCGAAGATCGGCGCCACGATCACGGTCATCGCCCACAGCGCCAGCGCCATCCCCTTCTTCTCGTTGGGATAGTTGGCCAGCAGCAGGGTCATCGACAGCGCCACCATCGGCCCGGACACCAGCCCCTGCAGCAGCCGGAACAGCACCAGCATCGGCATCGAGGTGGCCAGCCCGCACAGCAGCGAGAACACCACGAACAGCGTGACCGAAGCGGTGAAAGTGCGCACTTCGCCGAACCGGCGCGCCAGCCAGCCGGTCAGCGGCTGCACGATCGCGCTGGCCAGCGAGTAGGAGCTGATCGCCCAGGTGCCTTCGGAGACGCCCACGCTCAGGCTGCCGGCGATGGTCGGCACCGAGACGTTGACGATGGTGATGTCCAGCACCTCCATGAAGGTGGACAGCGCGATCGCCAGCGTGAGCAGCGCCAGCGCGCCGCCGCGCAGGGGCGCCTTGGCGGCGGTCGCCGGCGGCAGAGCGTCGGTGTCGGTCGCGGCGGCCATGGCTGGTCTTCAGCGCCCGCCGTTCGCGGCGATGATCGCATCCGCCGCGCGCGCGGCCGCGTCGAGATCGTGCGCGTACACGTCGGTCTGGCTGACCGCCGCTTGCGGCGGCTGGGTGGGCAGGCGCGGCCCGGACTGGTCGCGGGTATCGACCTCGACTTCCATCGACAGGCCGATGCGCAGCGGGTGCGCGCGCAGGGTCTCGTCCGCGGCCAGCGCGATCCGCACCGGCACCCGCTGCACCACCTTGATCCAGTTGCCGCTGGCGTTCTGCGCCGGCAGCAGCGAGAACACGCTGCCGGTGCCTGCGGCGATGCCGGCCACCGCGCCATGGAACACCACGCCGCTGCCGTACAGGTCGCTGGTGAGGGTCGCGGGCTGGCCGAGGCGGATCTTCTCCATCTGGCCTTCCTTGAAGTTGGCGTCCACCCACAGGTGAGCGAGCGGCAGCACCTTCAGCAGCGGCTGTCCGGGGGCGACCAGCTGGCCGACCTGGACCGCGCGCTCGGCCACGATGCCGTCCACCGGGGCCACGATCGCGGTGCGGTGGTCGGCCACCCAGGCCTCGACGTAGGCGGCGCGCGCCAGCTGCACCGCCGGGTTCTGCGCGATCGCCACGCCCTCCACCAGCGCGCGCTGCGCGCGTGCCTGCCCGCGGGCCTGCGCCAGTGCCGCGCGCGCGCGCTCCACCGCCTCGCGCGCATGCG
>CAYYAT010000219.1:0-3684 GCA_964469595.1 uncultured Thermomonas sp. | reverse complement strand
CGGCGGCGCCAACGGCGCGTCCAGCGCGGTCGCCAGCAGGCGCACGTAGGTGGGCACCGGCGGCGGCGCCTGCGGGGCGATCTGCATCGGGGAAGCCCAGGACAAACCGGGGATTTTAGCGCCTGCGGCCGGCTCGACCCTGCCCGCCGGGCGGGCACCCCCGGATCTTACATCTATCGCTTTATCGCGATGAAAGATATAATCAAGCTCCGCCACGCCCACGGTCCGACCATGCCCAGCGTCAGCTTCGAGTTCTATCCGCCCAAGACGGACGAGCAGCGCACCCAGTTCGACCGCAGCGTGCGCAAGCTGAAGGCGCATGCCCCGGAGTTCATGTCGGTGACCTTCGGCGCCGGCGGCTCGACCCTGAGCCAGACCCCGGAAACCGTGCAGCGGCTGCGCGAAGCCCACGCGCTGGATGGCGTTCCGCATCTGACCTGCGTCGGCGGCAGCCGCGAGGAAATCCGGACGCTGCTACGGCACTACCGCGGACTGGGCTGCACCCGGATCGTGGCCCTGCGCGGCGACCTGCCCTCGGGCATGGCGCGCAGCGGCGACCTGCGCCACGCCAGCGAGCTGGTGCAGCTGATCCGCGAGGAGCACGGCGACCACTTCCACATCGAAGTCGCGGCTTATCCGGAAGTGCACCCGCAGGCCCCGGATGCGCAGGTGGACCTGCGCCATTTCAAGGCCAAGGTCGAGGCCGGCGCGAGCGGCGCGATCACCCAGTACTTCTACAACGCCGACGCCTATTTCCGCTTCGTCGAGGATGCCGGGCGCGCCGGCATCCGCATCCCGATCGTGCCCGGCATCATGCCGATCGCCAACTACGCCCAGCTGCGCCGCTTTTCCGAGGCCTGCGGCGCGGAGATCCCGCGCTGGATCGACCGCCGCATGCGCGCGTTCGGCGACGACGGCGCGGCGATCCGCGAGTTCGCCGCCGATGTGGTGGCCGCGCTGTGCCGCCGCCTGCTGGACGGCGGCGCGCCGGGGCTGCACTTCTACACCCTCAACCTGGCGCGTCCGGTGCAGGCGGTGCTGCAGCGGCTGGAGTGAGCGCGTACCCTGCGCGCATGCCCCGCATCGCCTCCCTGCTGCTGCCGGCCCTCCTGCTCGGGCCGCTGCCCGCGCCGCCCGTGCAGGCGCAGGTGCGCCAGTGCCTGGCGGCGGACGGCACCCGCATCTATACCGACCGCCAGTGCGGTGACATCGCGGCACGCGAGGCGCCCGCGGCTCCGGCGGCCGGTGCCGGTGGCGCCCTGCTGGGGCCGCGCGGTGGCTGCGCGCGCAGCGTGGAGGATCTGGCGGATGCGCTGGAACGCGCGCTGCAGGCCGGCGATGCCAACCAGCTGGCCGCGCTCTACGACTGGGCCGGAATGGGCAGCGCCGCGGCCAATGCGGTGCTGGACCAGCTGCAGCGGATCGCCGCGCGCCCGCTCGTCGGCGTGCGTGCGCGCACGCTGGCCGAGGCCGGCACGGTCACCGGGCTGGTGGCAGACCAGGTGGACGGCAACGGGCACACCCCGCGCCAGGCCGGGTTCAGCCTGCGCCGGCGCCTGGGCTGCCTGTGGCTGACGCTGTAGCAGCGGCGCCGCGAACGGCGCACGCGCTCAGCGCAGGCGCACCATCCAGCCGTGGCGATCAGGCACGCGTCCGTACTGGATGTCGGTCAGCTCGCGTCGGATCGCCATCGTCACCTCGCCAGCCGGCGCGTTGAGGTCGCCCACCGCGAAGTCCTTGCCCTTGAGCTGGCCGATCGGGGTCACCACCGCGGCGGTGCCGCAGGCGAACACCTCGCTGATCTCACCGGAGACCACGCCCTGCATCCACTCGTCGATCGCGACCTTGCGCTCCTCCACCTGCATCCCGCGGTCACGCGCCAGCTGCAGGATGCTGGAACGGGTGACGCCTTCGAGGATGCTGCCCGACAGCGCCGGGGTGACGATGCGGCCGTCGCGATAGACCAGGAACACGTTCATGCCGCCGAGTTCCTCGATGTAGCGGCCTTCCACCGGGTCCAGGAACAGCACCTGCGAGCAGCCGTTGGCGTGAGCCTCCTGCTGCGGCAGCAGCGAGGCGGCGTAATTGCCGCCGCACTTGGCCGCGCCGGTGCCGCCCTTGGCCGCGCGCGCGTAATCCCGCGACAGCCAGATGCCGACCGGCTTCACGCCACCGTGGAAATAGGCACCCGCCGGACTGGCGATCACGTAATAGCCGGCGGCCTGCGCCGGACGTACCCCGAGGAAGGCCTCGGTGGCGATCATGAAGGGGCGGAAGTACAGGCTGCTCTCCGGCTGCGAAGGCACCCAGCCGTGGTCGATGGCGATCAGCTGCCTTAGCGACTCCACGAACTCCACGACCGGTAGCTGCGGCAGCGCCAGCCGCGCCGCCGAGCGCTGCAGGCGCTCGCCGTTGGCCTCGGGGCGGAAGGTCCAGATCGAACCGTCGGCATGCCGGTAGGCCTTGATCCCCTCGAAGATCTCCTGCCCGTAGTGCAGCACCGCGGCAGCCGGGTCCAGCATCAGCGGGCCGTAGGCGCGCACCTGCGCGTCGTGCCAGCCACGCGCCTTGTCCCACTGGATGGCCACCATGTGGTCGCTGAAGTGGCGACCGAAGCCGAGCTCGCCGGCCAGCAGCGCCTCGCGCTGCGCATCGCTGCGTGCATGGTCGGAGGGGATGACCTGGTAGGCCAGCGGCGCGGCGGCATGGTTCATGCGGGGTTCCTTGCGAGCGAAACTCGCATTATGCCGCCGAAGCCGGATGCCGGCCCGCCTTCCGGCATCCATCACCCGCGCACGCGCGGCACGCGGCGGCTCAGCCGAAGCGCAGGGTCGCCACGACGCCGCGGCCCTCGCCGGGCCGCACCTGCACGTCCCAGCCGTACAGCGCGCACAGGCGGCGCACGATCGACAGGCCGATGCCCCCGCCCTGGGAGTGCCCGGCATGGGTGCCGCGATAGCCGCGCTCGAACAGGCGCGCGGCGTCCTCGGCGCTGAGGCCGGGGCCGGAATCGCGCACCTCCACCGCCTGCGGCAGCACCCGCACCACCACCTCGCCGCTGGGGGTGTACTTCACCGCGTTGCCGATCAGGTTGCCCAGCGCCACCGCCAGCGCCGACTCCGGCACCTGCAGCGGCAGGCTCGGCTCGCCCTCCAGCTTCAGCTCGACCGGCTTGCCGCCGAGCTGGGCACGGTGGCTCTCCAGCAGCTGCTGCGCCACCTTGGCGACATCGCACTGGCCAACCGCGCGCTCGTTGCGCGACAGCAGCAGCAGCGCGCCGATCAGGTCACTGCACTGCTGTTCGGCGCGCTGGATGCGCAGCAGGCGGGTGCGGGTGCGTTCGTCGAGGTCGGGCTTGGCCAGCAGCAACTCGGCCGCGCCGCGGATCACCGCCAGCGGCGTACGCAGCTCGTGGCTGACGTCGGCATTGAACTCGCGGTCGCGCTGCACCACTTCGGTCAGGCGCGCCGCGTAGTCGTCCAGCGCGCGCGCCAGTTCGCCCACTTCGTCGTCGGCGAAATCCGGGGCCAGCGCCTCGGGTTCGGAGCTGTTGCCGGAGCGCCGCAGCCGCCGCGCCAGCTCCGACACCGGCGCCATCACCCGCGAGGCCGACCACCAGCCCAGCACCAGCGCGAACAGGGTGAACGCCAGCACCGCCGCCAGCAGCCAGCGCGTGAGCAGGTC
>CAYYAT010000218.1:0-3692 GCA_964469595.1 uncultured Thermomonas sp. | reverse complement strand
GCCGGGCGTGCAGGGCACGGTGACGGTGTCCACCCAGAAGCCGGTGGGCGCCGCCGGTGCGCTGAGCCTGCTGGAGCAGGTGCTGGCGCAGAACGGCGCGCGCATGGTGTATAGCGACGGCCGCTACAACATCGTCCCGGCCGACCAGGCGCTGCAGAGCGGCGCGGTGCCGCGCAACGTCTCGCCGGCGCTGGCGCGCGGCTTCGAGTCGCGGGTGGTGCCGCTGCGCTACATCGCCGCCGCCGAGATGGAGAAGATCCTCAAGCCGTACGCGCGCCCGGGCGCGATCGTCAGCGTGGACGGCGCGCGCAACCTGATCACGATCGCCGGCAGCCGCGCCGAGCTGGAGAACTACCTGCGCACCATCCAGGTGTTCGACGTGGACTGGATGGCGAGCATGTCGGTGGGCGTGTTCCCGCTGCAGAGCGGGCGCGCGGTGGACGTGGTGCAGGACCTGGAGCGGGTGTTCGGCGAACAGGGCAAGACCCCGGTGGCCGGGATGTTCCGCTTCATGCCGCTGGAATCCAGCAACGCGGTGATGGTGATCACCCCGCAGGCCAGCTATCTCGACGAGATCCGCCAGTGGATCGACCGCATCGAGGGCGGCAGCGGCGACAACCAGCTGTTCTCGTATGAGCTGAAATACATCAAGGCGCGCGATTTGGCCGACCGTCTGGCCGAAGTGTTCGGCGGCAGCGGTGGCGGGCGCGACGAGGCCGGCGCGCTGATGCCCGGGGTGCAGGCCACCGACCTGCGCAGCGGCGGCGATGCGCGTGCGCAGGACGCGATGAACGTGGATGCTGGCGGCCAGGGCGCGGCGGGTGGCGGTCTCGGGCAGGGCGCGGCGTTGCCGCAGGCGCGCGCCGGCAACGGCCGGGTGACCCTGAAGGTGGGCGGCGCCGAGGTCGGGGTGTCGGCGGTGGAGGACACCAATTCGCTGCTGGTGCGCGCCAGCCCGGCGCAGTGGAAGTCGATCCGTGACGTGATCGAACGCCTCGACGTGATGCCGATGCAGGTGCAGATCGAGGCGCAGGTGGTGAGCGTGGCGCTGAAGGGGGCGCTGCAGTACGGCGTGAGCTGGTACTTCGACAACGCGCTGGCCGGCCAGGGCCTGCCGTATCCGACCGGCCGCAACAGCTTCGGTACCCATGCCGGCAGCCTGGGCCCGCTGGCGAACGGCGGCGGCAACCTGCTCAGCTGGACCTTCCTCGGCAGCAGCGCGGCGGCCATCATCCAGGCGCTGGACAACGTCACCGACGTGCGCACGCTGTCCTCGCCCAGCGTGTTCACCCAGAACAACAAGGAGGCCGTGCTCAACGTCGGCCAGCGCATCCCGGTCGCCTCGGTCAGCTTCAACCCGGCCGGTGGCACCAATGGCACCTACAGCCAGGTGCAGTACCTCGACACCGGCATCATCCTCAAGGTGCGCCCGCGCATCACCCGCGATGGCATGGTGTTCCTCGACATCGTGCAGGAGGTGAGCAAGCCCACCGGCACCGCCGATGCCAACGGCAACGTGCGGATCGACACCAGCAAGGTCACCACCAGCGCGGTGGCGCCCAGCGGCGAGACCATCGTGCTGGCCGGCCTGATCAGCGACGGCAGCAACCGCAGTTCCACCGGGGTGCCAGGGCTGAGCCGGATCCCGGTGATCGGCAGCCTGTTCGGCCAGCAGGGCAGCGAGAAGACCCGCGACGAGCTGGTGGTGCTGATCACCCCGACGGTGGTGCGCAACCCGCTGGAGGCGCGCAACCTGACCGACGAATACGGCCGCCGCTTCCGCGCGCTGGAACCGATCTACGCGCCGAAGAAATGAGCCGACCGGGCGCCGCCCTGCCGATCGTGCTGGTGCCGGTGGGCACCGACGAGGACGCGCTGGATGCGTGCCTGGCGGCGCTTGAGGCCGCCACGCCGGCGGGGACCCGGGTGTGGCTGGCCGACGATGCCCAGGCCGGCCCGCGCGGGCTGGCGATCATCCAGCGCTGGCTGGCGCAGACCCGGCTGCAGGCCGCCCATACCCGCCGCAGCGCGCCGCTGGGCGAAGCCGCGCACGTGGCGCAGGCCCTGCAGGCCTGCGGCGAGGAGGACGTGGCGGTGCTGGCCAGCGATGCGCAGCCGACACCCGGCTGGCTGGAGCGACTGGCGGAGTGCCTGGCACAAGATCCAGGGATCGCCACCGCCACGCCGTGGTGCAATGCCGGCGAAGTGGCGGCGTGGCCGCGGATCGGCGAGATCATGCCGCTCGGGCTGGCCCCGGCGCGGCTGGCGCAGGCCTGTGCGCAGCTGGCCGGTGCGTGCCCGCCGCTGCCCTCCGCGGTGTCGCACGCGGTGCTGCTGCGCGGGCGCGCGCGGGTCGCCGCGGGCGGGGTGGATGGTGAAAGCTACCGCGCATGGCCGGCGGCGCTGGCCGACCTGTCGCTGCGCCTGGCGGGACTTGGCGGCCGCAGCGTGCTGTGCCCGACCGCGTTCGTGCTGCGTGAGCGCGAGGGCGTGCCGCATCCCGGCGACGGCGACCTGCTCGCGGCGCGCTGGCCGGCCTGGCACGCCGAGATCGCGCGCTGCCTGATGCAGGATCCGCTGCACGCCCTGCGCGCGCGGCTGCATGCGGCGCTGGCGCAGCGGGAGCATGGCTCGCCACAACCGGACCTGTTCGCGGGCAGCATGTGAATACCGGCGTGGCGGTGGTGGTGGTCAGCCACGACAGCGAGGAAACCCTCGACGAATGCCTCCTGCGCGTGCGCGCCGCCGCGGGCGTGGTACAGGTGCGGGTGGTGGACAACGGCTCCGCCGACAGCAGCCTGTCGATCGTGCAGCGGCACGCGCTGGCGGATGCGCGGGTGCGCTTCATCGCCAATCCCGATAACCCCGGTTTTGCGGTCGCCTGCAACCAGGGCGCGGCCGCGTGCGACGCGCCGTGGCTGGCCTTCCTCAATCCCGACTGCTTCCTTCCGCCCGACGCGCTGGTCCGTCTACGCGCGCATGCGCAGGCCGCGGGCGGCGCGCTGGTCGGCGCGGACCTGGTGGATGCCGACGGCCGCCGCGACCCGGCCGCGCGCCGGCGCGATCCCATATTTGCGGCGATGCTGTTGCACCCGCACCGCGCGCGCCTGGCGATCGCGCCCGATCCCGCCCAGCCGCTGCAGCCGGTGCCGGCGATCTCCGGTGCGCTGATGCTGCTGCCGCGCGCGGCGTTCGCGCGGCTGGGGGGGTTCGACCCCGGCGATCGCCTGCACGTGGAGGACCTCGACCTGTGCCGGCGCGCGCGCGAGGCGGGCATCGTGGTGGCCTGCGCCAACGACGTGCAGGTCGTGCACCTGCGCGGGGTGTCCTCGCGCGGCCGCCGGCTGTTCGTGGAGTGGCACAAGCATCGCGGGTTCTGGCGGTATTTCCGCCGCTTCGAGGCCGCTACCCGCCCGCGCTGGCAGCGCGTGGCGGTGGCACTGGGAATTTGGCTGCATTTCCCGCTGGCGCTGCTGCGCCGCGGCCGGGCCGGTGCCGCCGCCACGGGTGGGGCGGCGTAGGATGGCGGCCCCTTCCCCTGCGAGCGCCGCGCCCATGCACACCGGTTCCTGTCTCTGCGGTTCCATCCGCTACACCGTGGACGGCGCGCTCGGCCCGCTGGTGTTCTGCCACTGCGCGCGCTGCCGCAAGGCGAACGGCACCGCCTTCCTGGCCGCGGTGACGGTGGAGCC
>CAYYAT010000217.1:0-3697 GCA_964469595.1 uncultured Thermomonas sp. | reverse complement strand
CGCCGCCGATCTCGTTGCCGTTGAGCACCATGTCGTAGCCGCGCGACACCGCGGTCTTCGCATTCGCGCGCAGGTCCTCGATCGAATCCACGGCCGGCGCGGTGAACGGGTGGTGCAGCGCCACGTAGCGCTGCGCCTCGGCGTCCCACTCGAACATCGGAAAATCCGTGACCCACAGCGGCTTCCAGCCGTCCTGCACCAGGCCGAAGTCCTTGCCGGCCTTCAGCCGCACCGCGCCCATGAAATCGGACACCTTGGCGTAGGCGCCGGCACCGAAGAACACGATGTCGCCGTTGCCGGCACCGACGTGCCGGAGCAGCGCGGCAAACGCGTCCTCGGCGAAGAACTTGGCGACCGGCGAGGTGACCGCGCCCGCCTCGTCGAGCTTGGCATAGGCGAGGCCCTTGGCGCCGAACTTGGCGGCGTGGGCGGCGTACTCGTCGATCTGCTTGCGGCTCAGGCTCGCGCCGCCGGGGATGCGCAGCGCGGCCACGCGCCCGTCGGGATCGTTCGCGGCCGCGGTGAACACCGCGAATTCGCACTTCTTCACCAGGTCCGCCACGTCCACCAGCTCCAGCGCGATGCGCAGGTCCGGCTTGTCGGAGCCGTAGCGGCGCATCGCCTCGGCATAGGTCATGCGCGGAAACGGCGCCTCCAGCTCGACGCCCACCACCTCGCGGAACACGCTGCGGATCATGTCCTCGGTGAGGTCCTGCACGTCGCGCTCGGACACCCACGCGAACTCCATGTCGAGCTGGGTGAACTCCAGCTGGCGGTCGGCACGCAGGGCCTCGTCGCGGAAGCAGCGGGCGATCTGGTAGTAGCGGTCGAAGCCCGCCATCATCAGGATCTGCTTGAACAGCTGCGGGCTCTGCGGCAGCGCATAGAACTCGCCGGGATGCATGCGCGCCGGCACCAGGAAGTCGCGCGCGCCCTCGGGCGTGGCCTTGGTCAGGATCGGGGTCTCGATGTCCTGGAAGCCGCGCGCATCGAGGTAATGGCGCAGCGCCGACACCAGCTTCGTGCGCGTGCGCAGCTTGCGCTGCATCTCGGGGCTGCGCAGGTCGAGGTAGCGGTACTTCAGGCGGATGTCCTCACCCGGGTTCTCGTGGTGGTGGAACGGCAGCGGCTCGGCCTTGTTCAGCAGCTCGATCGTCTCGGCCACCACTTCCACCTGGCCGGTCCTGATCTTGTCGTTGACCGACTGGCGGCGGCGCACGGTGCCGGTGATGCGCAGGCAGTCCTCGTAGCCCACCGCGGCGGCGGCGGCCAGCATCGCGGCATTGCCGGCAGCGGCCGCTTCCGGCGTCCTGCCTTCAGCGGCACTCGCACGTCCATGTGCAGCGTCGGCCGGCTCGGCCACGACCTGCACGATGCCCTCGTGGTCGCGCAGGTCGATGAACACGATCTGGCCCATGTTGCGGGCGACATCGGCCCAGCCGCACAGGGTCACGCTCTGGCCGATCAACGCGTCGTCGATCAGGCCGCAGAAATGGGTACGCATGGGAACTCCGGAAAGGGCTGCCCGGCGCTGCGGGACGCCGGGGCATGGACACGCCATTTTAACGATGCGCGGCGCTAATGTGCCGCCATGGCGGGCCGCAGGCCCGGCCTGGATCCCATCCCGCCGCCGCCATCATCGGAGGTTTGCCATGTCCCGCCTGCTCGCCGCCCCCCTGCTCGCCCTGGCCACCGCCTCCGCGCTGGCCGCCCTGCCCGCCACCGCCCACGCCCAGGCCCAGCAGCGCGCCTACGCGCCCGAGGACCTGTGGACCCTGAGCCCGGCCGAACAGAGCCGGGTGATCGGGCTGGAGTACCGCGAGCAGTCGCGCGGCCGCCAGATCCCCGACGACCAGCTGCGCTTCTACTTGGACCAGGTGCGGCTGTCGCGCTGGACGTTCAGCCAGGTGAAGAACGACATCGCCAAGTCGCTGGCAGGCGGCGCGCCCCCGCCGCCGCCCGGCCCCGGGATGCAGACCGCCCGCTGCGAAAGCACCGATGGCCGCAACAAGACCTGCAGCATGCCGTGGCAGGGGCCGTCGCGGCTCACCCGCCAGCTCTCCAACGCCGCCTGCGTCGAAGGCCGCAGCTGGTTCAACGGCAACGGCCGGGTGATCGTGTCCAGCGGCTGCCGCGGCGAGTTCCAGCCGGGCACCGGCCCAGTGGGCACGCAATGGACCACCCTGCGCTGCGAAAGCATCGGCGGCCGGTTCGCCAGCTGCGGCCACGACGTGGTCGGCCGCGCCCAGCTGGTGCGCCAGCTATCCAACGGTCGCTGCATGGAGAACCGCAACTTCGGCGTGCGCAACCGCCAGCTGTGGGTCAGCGACGGCTGCCGCGGCGAATTCCGGGTACAGGTCGGCGCCGCCCCGGGCAGCGACTACAGCGTCACCTGCACCAGTCGCGGCGGCTATGCCACCTGCGCCTGGGATGCCCGCCGCGGACGCCCGGCCCTGATCCAGCAGCTCGCCGGCATGCCCTGCCGCGAAGGCATCAGCTGGGGCTACGACGCGCGCAGCGGGCTGTGGGTGAACCACGGCTGCAGCGCGCGCTTCGGGGCGCGCTGACGGCATGGCACCGGGATGCGATCAGTCCGTGGAAGAGGGCGTGGCCGTCGCCGCAGGCGCGGCGGCCGGCTTGGCCTCGGCCTTCACATCTGGCTTGGCCTCGGTCTTGGACGTGCCGCCCTCGCCACCTTCCCCGGCCAGGTTGCGCTTCTTGTCGCCGTCCTTCTTGAAGTCGGTCTCGTACCAGCCGCTGCCGGCCAGCCGGAACTGCGGGGCGGTCAGCTGGCGGTGGACGCGCCCCTCCGCCCCGCAGTCCGGGCAGGCGCTGGGATCGGCGTCGGAAAGCTTCTGCAGACGGTCGAAGGCATGCCCGCAGGCATCGCAGATGAACGCATAGATCGGCATGGCGGTGATCGGCCTCGGAACCCAACAATCCGGCTGGCATAGTGTGGCCGCCGACCACGATTTCAAGTCGATACCCTCTTCCATCCCACCGGAGCTCCCCGCATGCAGCCGCGCACCGCCCTTGCCGCCTTCCTGATCGCACTCGGCCTGGTCGGGGCCGGCTGGCTGGCCGCCCGCGGCATGGCCCAGCTGCGCACCGCCGACCGCTACGTCACCGTCAAGGGCTCGGCCGAGAAGATCGTGGACGCCGACCTGGTGGTCTGGCCGCTGGCGCAGAGCGTCGGCGGCAACGACCTGGCCGCGGTGCAGGCGCAGTTGGAGGCCAATACCCGCACCATCCGCGAGTTCCTCACCCAGGCCGGGTTCAAGGACGACGAGATCGTGGTCAGCCCCCCGCGGCTGGAAGACCGCTGGGCCTACGCCTACGGCAGCAATCGCCCGCCGGAGCGCTACAACTATTCCAACACCGTCACCCTGCGCACCGCGCAGGTGAAGGAAGCGCTGGCCGCGGTGCGCCGCAGCGGCGACATCGTGGCGCGCGGGGTGATGCTCAACGCCGAGCAGGGCGGCGGCCCGCAGTTCGACTACACCCGGCTGAACGACATCAAGCCGGCGCTGATCGCCGAGGCCACCGCCGCCGCGCGCAAGTCGGCCGAGCAGTTCGCCAAGGATTCCGGCGCCCGCCTCGGCGGCATCCGCACCGCCAACCAGGGCGTGGTGAGCATCGAGAACCGCGACGCCGGCAGCCCGCAGATCAAGAAGATCCGGGTGGTCAGCACGGTCGA
>CAYYAT010000216.1:0-3715 GCA_964469595.1 uncultured Thermomonas sp. | reverse complement strand
GGCTTCGGCGGCGGCCGCCTGCTGCTGGCGCTGGCGTTCGGCCTCGGCCTCGGCCGCGGCCTGCTGCTGGCGCTGCTGTTCGGCGCCGGCCTGCTGCTGGCGCTGCTGCTCCTGCAGCTTCTTCTGGTCTTCCTCGCGCTGCTTGGCGAGGTCGGCCTTGCGCTTGGCCTCTTCCTCGGCGCTCAGGGTCTGGGCCTCGGCGCGCTTCTTGGCCGTTGCCTCGGCGCCCGCGACGCCCGCCTTCAACCGTCCCAGCGCCGGATGGTTGGGATCGGCCTTGCCGATCAGGGCCACCAGCCGCTTGGCCTCATCGAGATCGTCACGCGCCACCGCCTGGTCGGCGGCGATCACCGCCATCGGCAGCAGGTCGCTGAGCGCGCTGGCGGCGCCGGCATTGGCCGGCTGCTTGTCGCGCAGGGCCAAGTAGTACTCCATGGCGTTGTTGCCGGCCGGTGCGTACAGGCGGTTCTCGTTGTACGCCTTGCTGGCGGCTTCGCGCAGCTCGTCCACGCCCATCGCGGAGACCGAGGCCGCCACCACCGATTCCGGGGTGGGCGTCTTGGCCGCCGTCGGGGCGGCCTGCGGCCCGGCCGCGGTCGCCTCGTCCTTCTTGCAGCCGGCCAGCGCGACCGCCACCGCCATCGTCAACGCGACTGGCACCAGCCGCCGGTGCCGCTTGTTGCTTGCAGACATGTTCTTGGTTCCCCTGTGGAGATGCTCCCGATTCCACGATAGCACGCGGCAGCGGCGCCGGCTTGTCAAGCCGCAGGCGCGCCGGTGCTCACTTTCCGATGCAGAAGCTGGCGAAAATGTGACCGAGTAGCGCATCCGCGTCCACCCGGCCGCCGATCTCGCCGAGGCTGGCATGCGCCGCCGCCAGCGCCTCGGCCGCCAGTTCCAGGCGTTCGTGCGCGAGCTCGGTGCCGGCCTGGCGCAGCCACGCCTGCGCACGCGCCAGTGCCTCCACGTGGCGCGCGCGCGCGGAGAACGCGCCGTCGCCACCGCCCGCACCGGCCAGGGCCGCCAGCCGCGCGTGCAGCGCGGGCAGCCCGACGCCGGTCTGCGCCGACACCGCCAGCGCATCCGCGCCGAGCGCGGGCGCCTGCGGCAACAGGTCGACCTTGTTGTATATCCACAACACCTGCGGCACCGCCGCCAGATCCGCCGCGACCGCGGCGCGTCCGGCCTCGGGATCGCGCGCGTCCAGCACCACCAGCGCCAGATCGGCGCGCGCCAGTTCGGTGCGCGCGCGGCGAATACCCTCGGCCTCGATCGCATCGCCGGCCTCGCGCAGCCCGGCGGTATCCACCAGCGTGAGCTCGACCCCGTCGATCCGGATGGTTTCCTGCAGCACGTCGCGGGTGGTGCCGGCGATGTCGGTGACGATCGCGCGCGCGCTGCCGGCCAGCGCGTTCAGCAGCGAGCTCTTGCCGGCATTCGGCGGCCCCACCAGCACCGCGTGCAGGCCATCGCGCAGGCGGCGGCCGCGTTCGGCCGCATCCCGAAGCACCGCCAATTCGCGCGCGGTCTGCTCCAGCGCGCGGCGCAGGGCCTCGCCGCCGAGGGTGTCCAGCGGTTCGTCGGCGAAATCGATCGCCGCCTCGACCTGCACCCGCAGGCCCAGCACGCCGGCCATCACGGCCTCGACCCGGCGCGAGAACACGCCGTCCAGCGAGCGCCGCGCCGCGCGCGCGGCCTGCAGGTCGGCGGCGGCAATGAGATCGGCAATCGCCTCGGCCTGGGCCAGATCCAGCTTGCCGTTGAGAAAAGCGCGCTGGCTGAATTCGCCCGGCCCGGCCTGCTGCGCGCCCAGCGCCACGCAGCGCGCCACCAGCGCGCGCAGCAGCACCGGGCTGCCGTGCGCCTGCAGTTCCACCACGTCCTCGCCGGTGAAGCTGGCCGGGGCGCGGAAATACAGCGCGATGCCGTCGTCAATCACCGTGCCATCGGCGTCCAGGAAGCGCACGTGGTGGGCATGGCGCTCCCGCAGGGGGCGCGCGCAGACGGTTTCCGCGATCGCCTTCGCGCGTGGGCCCGACAGGCGCACGATGCCCACCCCGCCCGCGCCCGGCGCGCTGGCGATGGCGACGATGGTGGCGTGGCCGGCGGCAGCGTTCATCGCGGCATGATCGCAGAAACGCATGGACCCGCCGCGCGGCGGGTCCATGCGGGGCGCGCGAGGGCGCGGATCAGGCGGCCTTGCCCGGATCCTCGGCGAAGCGCTTGGTGTTCCACCACTGTTGCAGCATGCCCAGCGCGCCGTTGGTGACCCAGTACAGCACCAGGCCGGCGGGGAAGAAGGCGAACATCACCGCCATCACCAGCGGCATCATCTGCATCATCTTCTTCTGCATCGGGTCCATGCCGACCATTGGCGTCATCCGCTGGGTCAGGAACATGATCGCGGCGTTGAGCACCGGCAGGATGAAGTAGGGATCGCGCGCGGTGAGGTCGCTGACCCAGCCGACGATCCACGGCGCCTGGCGCAGTTCGACCGCCTCCAGCAGCACGTAGTACAGGGCCAGGAACACCGGCATCTGGATCAACACCGGCAGGCAGCCGCCGGCGGGGTTGATCTTCTCCTTCTTGTACAGGTCCAGCATCGCCATCTGGAACTTCTGCTTGTCATCGCCGTAGCGCTCCTTGAGCTGCTCGATGCGCGGCTGGAACTTGCGCATCTTGGCCATCGACTTGTACTGCGCGGCCGACAGCGGGTACAGCACCAGCTTGATCAGCACCACCAGCAGCACGATCGCCCAGCCCCAGTTATGGGTGAGCTTGTGCAGCTGGGTCAGCAGCCAGTGGATGGGCTTGGAGAGCACGGTGAAGATGCCATAGTCCATCGCCAGGCCAAGGCCCGGCGCGGTGGCGTCCAGCTTGTCGGCCAGCTTGGGGCCCACCCACAGGGTGGCGTCGCTGGCGAAGCGCTGGCCGGGGGCCAGGGTGATCGCCGGACCGCGCGCGCTGATGCTGTACAGCGGGCCCTTCTCGCCCAGGGCATACAGCGCCGGCTGGTCCGGCTGCGGCACCCAGGCGGCGAGGAAGTAGTGCTGGGACAGCGCGACCCAGCCGCCGGTCACCTGCTGGTCGAGCGGGCCGTCCTTGGTGAAGTTCGGATACTTGCGCTTCTTGTACTTGTCCTGCGGGCTGTACCAGGCCGCGCCGTTGAGGCTGAAGGATTCCGGATTGGTGAACCCGCTCTTGACCGTCGGCGGGACGCGCTCGAGGCGGCGCTCGATGTCGCCACTCCACGGGCTGCTGCCGGCATTCACGACCTCGTCGCGCACGTGCAGCGCGTAGCTGCCGCGCGCCAGGGTGAAGGTGCGCTGCACGCGCAGGCCGTTGCCATCGGTTGCCTGGAACACCACCTGCACGCGTGGCTGGCCAGCCCCGAGGACGAACGCGCGCGCCGGCCCCTGCGGTTGCCAGGCCAGCTCGCGTCCCTGTGCATCGCGCCAGATCGCCTCGGCCGCGAAGAAGCGGGTCGGATCGGCATCGAACAGCACCACCGGCGGACTGCCCGCCTCGCGGCTCTGCGGATATTTCAGCAGTTCGGCGTGGGTCACCGCGCGGCCGTCCAGCACCAGCGTCAGCACGTCGTTGCGCAGCTGCACGCTGACCGGGGCCGGAGCCGCCACGCTGGCGGCGACAGCGGGGGCAGACGCGGCGGGCGTCGCGGCCGGGATCCCGGGCACCGCGGCCGGCGTGCCGGTGG
>CAYYAT010000215.1:0-3754 GCA_964469595.1 uncultured Thermomonas sp. | reverse complement strand
CGGGCTGCCCGGCTACCGCGAGCCGGTGAGCCTGGCCGGCAAGCCGGCCCAGCGCGTGCGCATCGGTCCGTTCGCGGATCGCGCCGTGGCCGAGTCCGCGCGCCTGCGCGCCGGCCAGGTGCGTACCGACGTGGACACCCGCGTGGTGGTGCTGGATGCCGCCGCCGATGCGCCGTCCACCACCACCGTCATCACCGCCGCGGGCGCCTCCGTGCCGGCGCCTGCCGCGCGGCCCGCGGTCCCGGCCACGCCGCCGGCGCCGAAGCCGGCCGAAAAGCCGGCCGCCACGACCGCCGCCGTGCCGGCCAAGCCCGTCGAAAAGACCGCCGACAAGCCCGCGCCGAAAGTGGCGGAGAAGCCGGCTGCCGTCGCCGCGCCGACGCCCAAGGCCGAGCCGCCGGCGAGCGCGCCGGCCAATCCGGCAAATACCGGCTTCGTGGTCCAGATCGGCGCGTTCGCCTCGGCCCCGGACGCGCTGGCCCAGCGCGATGCCCTGCGCAAGGCCGGGTTCAATGCCTTCACCGACACCGTCCCTGGCCCGAACGGCACCCTCACCCGGGTGCGGGTGGGCCCGGTGCTCACCCGCGCCGAGGCCGAGGCGCTCAAGGCCAGGCTGAAGGCCGCGGGCAAGGACGGCATGGTGCGTCCGCATCCCTGAGCCGCGGAGCCAGCTCCGCTCCGATCCCGTTTTCCAGCGTCACGGCATCCCCAAGGAATCCCCTGCATGTGCGGCATCGTCGGTATCGTCGGCCAGAGCGAAGTGGCCGGGCTGCTGTATGACGGCCTGACCGTCCTCCAGCATCGTGGCCAGGACGCGGCCGGCATCGCCACCACCGAGGGCAGCAGGCTGCGCGTGCACAAGGGCAACGGCCTGGTGCGCGACGTGTTCGACGCCCGCGCGATGGGCCTGCTGCAGGGACGGATCGGGATCGGCCACTGCCGCTACCCCACCGCCGGCAGCGAGGGCAGCGACGAGGCGCAGCCGTTCTACGTCAACTCGCCCTATGGCATCGCGCTCGCGCACAACGGCAACCTGGTGAACACCGAGGCGCTGCGGCGCGAGGTGTTCGAGCAGGACCGCCGCAACGTCAACACCGAATCCGATTCGGAAGTGCTGCTGAACGTGTTCGCGCACGAGCTGGACACCCAGAAGGCGCTGACGCCGGATGCGGTGTTCGCCGCGATCGCGGGCGTGAACCGGCGCGCGCGCGGTGGCTACGCGGTGGTGTGCACGGTGCTGGGCCTGGGCCTGGTCGCCTTCCGCGACCCGCACGGCATCCGTCCGCTGGTGCTGGGCAAGCGCAGCAGCGCGGGCGGCGACGAATACATCGTCGCCTCCGAGTCGGTGGCGCTGGACGTGCTGGGCTTCGAGCGCGTGCGCGACGTGGCGCCGGGCGAGGGCATCGTCATCACTGCCCGCGGCGAGCTGCACGCGCGCCAATGCGCGCCGGAGATGCCGCATGCGCCGTGCATCTTCGAGTACGTGTACTTCGCGCGCCCGGACTCGATGATCGAGAACATCTCGGTGCACAAGGCGCGCATGCGCATGGGCGTGACCCTGGGCGAGAAGATCCTGCGCGAGCGCCCCGACCACGACATCGACGTGGTGATCCCGATCCCCGACACCAGCCGCGACTCGGCGCTGGAGATCGCCAACGTGCTGGGCGTGAAGTACCGCGAGGGCTTCATCAAGAACCGCTACGTCGGGCGCACCTTCATCATGCCGGGACAGGGCGAACGCGCGAAGTCGGTGAAGCGCAAGCTCAACCCGATCCCGCTGGAGTTCCGCAACCGGGTGGTGCTGCTGGTGGACGATTCCATCGTGCGCGGCACCACCAGCCGCCAGATCGTGCAGATGGCGCGCGATGCCGGCGCGCGCAAGGTGTATCTGGCCTCGGCGGCGCCGCCGGTGCGGCATCCGAACGTGTACGGCATCGACATGCCGTCCAGCGAGGAGCTGGTGGCGCACGGCCGCAGCGAGCAGGAAATCGAGCAGCTGCTGGGCTGCGACTGGCTGGTGTACCAGGACCTGGCCGACCTCGAGGCTGCGGTCGCCGGGCCCAAGTTCCCGGGCCGCAAGTTCGATTCGTCCTGCTTCAGCGGCGAATACGTCACCGGGATCGATCCCGACTATTTCGAGCGCATCAAGCAGCTGCGCTCGGACGAGGCGAAGAAGAAACGCAGGGCGTCCTGACGGGGCGCGACGTTGCGGGGCCCGATGCACACCGCAGGGCGAGACCGGGCTCCTCGGCCTGGCGCGTTGCGGGGGATGCGTTTCAAGTCGCTCCCCGATACTCGCTTGGTTGAAACGCATCCCCCGCCACGCGCTTTGCGACATTCCTGGTTGCCGATATGAAGAGTCTCTTCACCGCCGCCCGCGCCTGCCTCGACGCCGCCACCCCGGACGCAAAGCCCGCGCTGACGCTGGCGATGGCGGAGGCGTTTGCGCGCGGTGAGCTGGCGGTCGATGACGACGCGCCGCCACCCGACCCGATCCGCATGCCGGGCCGGCCCGTGCGCCCGCGCCTGGTGCATCCGCGCGACCTGCCGCGACGCGGTTTCGGAAGCCGGGAAGGGCGCGCCGCGTTCGTTCATGCGGTGGCGCATATCGAGTTCAACGCGATGGACCTCGCCTGGGACGCGGTGTACCGCTTCCGCGGGATGCCGCCTGCGTTCTACGCGGACTGGGTGGCGGTGGCCCGCGACGAGGCCCGCCACTTCAACCTGTTGCGCGCGCGGCTGCGCGATTTCGGCCACGACTACGGCGACTTCGATGCCCACAACGGCCTGTGGGAGATGGCCGAGAAGACCGCGCACGACGGCCTGGCCCGCATGGCGCTGGTGCCGCGCGTGCTGGAGGCGCGCGGTCTTGACGTCACCCCGGGGATGATCGTCAAGCTGCGCGCGCTGGGCGACGATGTCACCGCCGACATCCTGGAGCTCATCCTGCGCGAGGAAGTGGCGCACGTGGCTGCCGGCAGCCGCTGGTTCCGCTGGCACTGCGAACGCGCCGGGGTGGAGCCGCGCGCGCGCTTTCGCGAACTGCTGCGCGACTACGCCAGCGGTGTGCTGCACAAGCCGTTCAATACCGAGGCGCGGCTGCAGGCGGGGTTCGACCCCGAAGAGTTGGAGGGCCTGCTGGCCGAGGCGGACTGACCGCGGCCGCCGTCAGGCCGGGGTGAGGGCCGCCAGCGCGCAGCCGTCGGGCGTCACCCGCAGCACCGAGCCCTGTTCGTACCAGTCCCCCAGCACGATGCGGGTGCGGCCGTGGCCTGCATCGTGGATCGCCGGGCGATGGGTGTGGCCGTGGATCATGCGGCGCACGCCGTGGCGCTCGAAGAAGGCCTGCACCGCGGCCGGCGCCACGTCGCCGATGGTCTCGGCCGTACCCTGGGCCAGCAGCTCGCCGTAGCGCGCCTGGCTGGCCGCGCGCGCCTGCGCCGCGAACGCCAGCCGCGCCGCCAGCGGCTGTGCCAGGAACTGCGCCTGCCAATGCGGGTCGCGGGTCTGCGCGCGGAACTGTTGGTAGGCGGTGTCATCCGTGCACAGCAGGTCGCCGTGCAGCAGCAGCGTGGGCGTACCGTACAGGTCCACCACGGTCGGGTCGTCCAGCAGGGCCATGCCGCAGCGCGCGGCGTAGGCCTCCCCCAGCAGGAAATCGCGGTTGCCGCGGATGAAGGACACGGGCACGCCCGCCTCCACCAGCGCGTGCAGGCGGTCGGCCACGAAGGCGCCGGCTTCGGACGGATCGTCA
>CAYYAT010000214.1:2662-3757 GCA_964469595.1 uncultured Thermomonas sp. | reverse complement strand
GCGTTGTCAGCCCACGCCGAGTCCGGTACAGGCCCGGACTCGGCTCACACGCATCAATCACTTGCGTGATTGATGCGTGGCCGGCCCTCCATGGCCGGCAAGAACCCCTGAGTTGATCAGAGGTTCCCGAACTCGGCATCCCTCAAAAAAGAATACCCCGCAGGCAGCAACCTGCGGGGTATTCCGCGCATGGGGCGGACTGGCCGGGATGGACGAGGGAGGCATCCTCCGGCGCGCGGCCGCCGGCACGCGGAACCGGCTTACTTCTTGGCCGGGGCGTCGCTGCTCGCGGCCGGGGCGGCAGCCTGCGCCTTGCCATGCTTGTGGTGCTTGCGGTGATGCTTCTTGTGCATGGCCGGCTTGGCGGCGGTGGCACTGCTGGCGGCCGGGGTGGAGGCCGGGGCGCTCTGGCCCGACTGCGCGGGCACGGCGGCCACGGCGGCGCCGGTCAGGGCGGTGAAGGCAACGGCGATCAGGCTCTTGCGGACGATGTTCATGGTCGATTCCTCGGATGTGTCTTGGGGGGGTGGAACGGTGGTTGCGCTGGAGCACGGGTGCCGCGGACGCTGCGTGCCGACGTGGAGGAGGGCCGCCGCGGTGGCGCGGCTTACTTCTTGGACGGGGCGACCGGCGCGGCCGGCTTGGCCTCGGTCTTGCCGGTCTTGGCGACCGACTTGCCGGCGGCCGGCTTGGCGGCGATGGCCGCAGCTGTGGCGGGCTTGGCCGGCTTGGCCGGCGCTGCCGGGGTGGCGGCCAGGGCGCCGCCGGCGACGGCGGTCAGGGCGACGGCGATCAGGGACTTGCGCAGGGTGTTCATCGCGGATTCCTCGGGAGGGTTGCGGCAGGGTTTGCGGTTCGCCGGGGTGATCTCCCCGGTGCAGGTGCAGACTGCGCCTGCCCGCTTCACCCGCCGCTTGCGGGGCGATGAACGATTTGTAATCCGGCGCTGCGCCGGCGCGGCTACAGGCCGCGGGCCGCCTGCGCCACCGCGCGGAACAGGGCGCGGCCCTTGTTCATGGTCTCCTGCCACTCCTTCGCGGGATCGGAGTCATACACGATCCCGGCACCGGCCAGCACGTGCAGGCGGCCGTCCAG
>CAYYAT010000214.1:0-2534 GCA_964469595.1 uncultured Thermomonas sp. | reverse complement strand
CGCAGTGTCGGCATCGCCATGCCAGCCGATGTAGCCAATCGCGCCGGCGTACACGTTGCGCTTGACCGGCTCCAGCTCGCGGATGATCTCCAGCGCGCGGATCTTCGGCGCGCCGGACACGGTGCCGGCGGGGAAGGTGGCACGCAGCACGTCGGCATAGCTCAGCCCGTCCTGCAAGCGACCGGTCACCTCGCTGACGATGTGCATGACGTGGCTGTAGCGTTCGATCACGAAGCGCTCGCGCACCTCCACGCTGCCCGGCTGCGACACGCGGCCTACGTCGTTGCGGCCGAGGTCGATCAGCATCAGGTGCTCGGCGCGCTCCTTGGGGTCGGCCAGCAGCTCGACCTCCAGCGCCTGGTCTTCCTCCACCGTGCGGCCGCGCGGGCGCGTACCGGCGATGGGGCGCACCGTGACCTTGCCGCCCTGCAGGCGCACCAGGATCTCCGGCGAGGAGCCCACGACCTGGGTGCCGCCGACGTCGAGGAAGTACATGTACGGCGACGGATTGAGCGCGCGCAGCGCGCGGTACACGTCCACCGGGCGCGCACGGAACGGCACGCTCATGCGCTGGCTGAGCACCACCTGGAACGCATCGCCGGCGCGGATGTAGTCCTTCACCTGCTCGACCGCGGCGATGAAGCCCTCGCGGGTGAAGCCGCTGACGAAGTCGGCTTCGTCCAGCGCCGCCGGCTGCAATGTCTCCGGATACGGCGCGCCGCCGTGGCGCAGGCGATGGGTGAGCGCATCCAGCCGGCGGTTGGCGCGCGCCCAGGCCTGCGGCGCACGCGGGTCGGCGTGGACGATGAGGTAGAGCCGCCCCTTGAGGTTGTCGAACACCGCCAGCTCGTCGCTGAGCATCAGCAGGATGTCGGGCGTGCCCAGTTCGTCGGGCCTGGCGTTGGCGCGCAGGCGCGGCTCGATGTACTCGATGCATTCGAAGCCGAACCAGCCGACCAGGCCGCCGGTGAAGCCAGGCAGTCCGGGGATCTCCGGCACCCGCTGCTGCGCGCGCAGGCGCTCGACCTCGGCCAGCGGATCGGCCACTTCGCGCGTCTCCATCACCTCGCCGTGCTCGCGCACGGTCAGGGCATGACCGCGGAATTCGTACACCCGCCGCGCCGGCAGGCCGATGATCGAGTAGCGCCCGAAGCGCTCGCCGCCTTCCACCGACTCGAACAGATAGGTGTGCGGGCCGTCCGCCAGCTTGAGGTAGACCGACAGCGGGGTGTCGAGGTCGGACAGCACCTCGCGCACCACCGGGACCAGGGTGTAGCCCTCAGCCGCGGCCTGGGCGAAGCGTTCTTGCGGGGACGAAGCGGGGACGGTCACGTGGGGATTCCTTGGACGATACGGCAGGGGCGGACGCGGCGGCATCGCCACGCCACCATCGCCCGCCATGCCCGCAGGAAGTGCCCGTCGAAGTGCCCGTCCGATCCATCCCGCGCACTCTAGCGGCAGCCGCCGCCCGCACGCAAACGCGCCTCCGTCATCTGCCCGTCACCGACGGCGGGCAGCATGGGAGTCCATCGCAGGGACGGCGGACGGGCAGGACGCCCAAATCTTGGTGACAACCGGCGCCGCGCCCCCCTCGCGGCGCCGGTTTTTTTTTCATGCCGACCCGGCGCGCCCCGCCGCGGGCCCGGTCTAGAATGCCGCGCCGTCCTTCGCCGCCAAGGGCGCGGCCACGGAACTTCCCGCGCCTGCCGGGACTCTTGCCACCACCCCACGCCACACCGGGCCCGCGCGCCCGGACGCCACGCCGCATCCGTGCACACCGCTTCCGACCTCCGCTACAAACGCTGGACCCTGGCCTACCTGCTGCTGTTCGGGCTGGCGTGGTGGGCGATCTTCAGCCTTACCCGGCACGCCCTCGACCACGCGGACATGGTCGAGAACTACGTCTGGGGCGTGGAATGGCAGTGGGGCAACAACAAGCATCCGCCGCTGTTCGGCTGGATCACCGCAGCCTGGTTCGCCCTGCTGCCGACCCGCGACTGGGCCTACTACCTGCTGGAGGAAGCCAACCTGGTGCTGGCGCTGTGGTGGCTGGCGCTGGCGATGCGCCGCTGCATGCCGTGGGACCGGGTGCTGGTGGGGATCGTGCTGACCAGCCTGGTGACCCTGTTCGGCGCCGACAGCGGCTACAAGTACAACGCCAACACCGCGCAGCTGCCGTTCATCGCCGGCTTCGCCTGGAGCCTGCTGCACGCGCTGCAGGGCCGGCGCCTGCGCTGGTTCGCGCTGGCCGGCGCATTCGCCGGGGCGGCGCTGCTAAGCAAGTACTCGGCGCTGCTGCTGCTCGTGGCGATCGCACTGCCGGCAACGCTGGCACTGCGCCCGCCGCTGCGCACGCTGGTGGCCGGCGGTGCGCTGGCGGCCGCGGTAGCCGGCGCACTGTTCCTGCCGCACGTGCTGTGGTCGCTCCGGCACGGCTGGCCCAGCCTGCACTACATGCACTCGGCGCACCAGGCCAGCCGCGCCGCCGCAGAGCACCACGACGATCACCACGGCCATCGCCAGGGCTTCGTCGA
>CAYYAT010000213.1:0-3807 GCA_964469595.1 uncultured Thermomonas sp. | reverse complement strand
GCGCACCGCGCGCAGACGGCCGCCTAGCGCCGGCAGGTCCACCCGCGCGGCCTGCAGCGCGAGGGTGCCGGCCTCGGCATTGGCCGGCCAGTCCAGGTTTATCCGTAGCTGCTCCACGGAGCCGGCCGGCGTCGCGACCCGGGCCACCTGCAGCTGCGCGCTGCGCGCCTGCAGCGCGGGCGCGGCCAGCAACGCCAGCAGGCCCAGGCCACAGGTTAGGATCGGACGCGCCATGGCCGCAGCATACAAAGCGCAAGGACCGCACGCATGACCCCGCCCTCGTCACCGCCCCTTGCATCACCCTCGTCCCCGGCGTCACCCGCGCCGCGCCTGCTGCTGGTCGAGGACGATCCGGCCAGCGCCGCGTTCATGGCGGCGGTCGCCTCGGCGCTGCCGGCGCAGGTGCACCTGGTGGCGAACATCGCCGACGGCGAATCGGCCTGCGCGCTGCAGACGTTCGACCTGCTGCTGGTGGACGCCAACCTGCCCGACGGCCGCGGCGAGCACCTGCTGCGCCTGCTGCGCGAGCGCGGCCTGGTCACCGCGGCGCTGGCGCATACCGCCGACCCCGACCCGGCCCTGCACGCGCGCCTGCGCGCGGCCGGGTTCGCCGAGGTGCTGCTCAAGCCGATCACGGCTGCCGCCTTGCGCGATGCCCTGCGCCGGCACGTTCCGGGCACACGTCCCGCCCACTGGGACGATACCGCCGCGCTGGCGGCGCTCGGCGGCGAGGCCGCGCACGTGCAGGCGCTGCGCGCCCTGTTCCTGGCCGAACTGCCGCAGCAGCGGCAGCGCATCGTGCGCGCCGCCACCCACGCCGATATCAGCAGCCTGCGCGCGGAGCTGCACCGGCTGGTCGCGAGTTGCGGGTTCGTGGGTGCCGCCAAGCTGGGCAGCGCAGTGCGCACGCTGCAGGAGTCGCTGCTGGATGCCGCCGCCCTGCGCGCGGTGGAGGCGGCGATCGACGAGCTGCTGCCGCCCGCCGCCACGGGCTGAGCGCACGCCTCGCTCAGGCCGCTCCCGGCGCGCCGCCGGCGCGCAGTTCGTCGAGCAGTGCGCGCGTCACCGGATCATCCACCTGCGCCCGTGCGCCGCCCCGCCCCTGCACGGCCGGCAGCAGGCGATTGGCCAACTGCTTGCCCAGTTCGACCCCGAACTGATCGAACGCGTTGATCTCCCATAGCACCGACTGCAGATACACGCTGTGCTCGTACAGCGCGATCAGCATGCCCAGCGCCTGCGGGGTCAATGCGTCCAGCAGCAGCAGCGTGCTCGGGCGGTTGCCCGGATAGCGCCGATGCGGATCCTCGCTGTCCTGGCCGTTGGCCAGCGCCTCGGTCTGCGCCAGCAGGTTGGCCAGCAGCGCGGCGTGGTTGGCCGCATACGGATGGTCGGCCCGCACCACGCCGATGAAATCGGCCGGCACCACCTGGGTGCCCTGGTGCAGGGCCTGGAAAAAGCTGTGCTGGGTGTCGGTGCCGGCACCGCCCCACCACACCGGGACGGTATGCAGGTCGATATCGCTGCCGTCCAGCCGCACCGACTTGCCCAGGCTCTCCATCACCAGCTGCTGGAGGTAATTCGGCAGCAGCCGCAGGCGGTCGTCGTAGGGCAGCACGGCCTGGGTCGCCGCGTGCAGGGCGTTGCGGTTCCACACCGCGGTCAGCGCGTGCCACGCCGGCAGGTTGTCGCGCAGCGGCGCGTGCAGCGCATGGGCGTCCAGCGCCGCCGCGCCCTCCAGCAGGGCCTCGAAGCCGTCCATGCCCAGCGCGAGCGCGATCGGGAAGCCAACCGCCGACCACAGCGAATAGCGCCCACCGACCCAGTCCCACATCGGCAGGATGCGCTCCGGCGGAATCCCGAAATCGGCCACCCGCGCCGCGTTCGTGCTGACCGCGTACAGGCGCGTGTCGTCGCCCAGCCAGTCGCGGACGATGGCGCCGTTGAGCAGCGTCTCCTGCGTCCCGAACGTCTTGGAGATCATGATCGCGGCGGTGCGCCGCGGGTCCAGCCCGGCCAGCACGCGGCGCGCCGCGTTGCCGTCCACGTTGGACAGGAAATGCACCCGGAAGCGGGCGTCCGGCCGCGCCAGCGCATCGACGATCAGGCGCGGCCCGAGATCGGAACCGCCGATGCCGATACTGATGATGTCGGTGATGTCGCTCGCGGACAGCGCCTCGACCAGCTCGCGCATGCGCAGCTGCGCGGACAGCGCCTCGGCGCGCGCCGCCAGCGCGAACGCGGAACCGGCGGCGGTTCCGCGCAGCGCGCCGTGCAGGGCCGCACGGCCCTCGGTGACGTTGACCTGCTCGCCTTCCAGCAGCTGCCGCATCGCACCCGGCAGGTCTGCCCGCTTGGCGATCGAAAACAGCGCGTCCAGCGCCGCGCGGTCGTAGCGCTGGCGCGCGAAGCTGGCGTACAGCGGCCCGCAGCGCAGGGCGAACTCGCTGGCGCGCGCGGGGTCGTCCCGCAGCAGGCGCGCCAGCGGTATGCCGTCCAGCCGCTGCGCGTGCGCCTGCAGGCCGTCCAGCAGCGCGGACACGTCAGGCCGCCTGCTTGGGCATCGAGTGGTTGGTGTGGGTCAGCCGGTTCTCGCGGTCCACGTACACGCAGACCGGCTTGTGCGCGGCGGCCTCGGCCTCGTCGCACTGCACGTAGGCGCAGATGATCACCAGGTTGCCGACCTGCGACTTGTGCGCGGCCGCGCCGTTCACCGAGATCACGCCGCTGCCTTCCTCGCCGCGGATCGCGTAGGTGGAGAAACGCTCGCCGCTGGTGACGTCGTAGATGTCGATGCGCTCGTATTCGCGGATGCCGGCGATGTCGAGCAGGCGGCCGTCGATGGCGCACGACCCTTCGTAATGCAGCTCGGCATGGGTCACGGTGGCGCGGTGGATCTTGCCCTTGAGCAGGGTCAGTTGCATGGGGGTACTCCGGTGGAACGGGCCGTCCGCGGGGGCGGACTGCGAAGTATAGGCGCCGATGGCGCACCGCAACAAACCCGGCCCGCGCCGCCCCAGGGCGCCCGGCAGGCCACTGCCGCGGATCAGCCGCGCGGCGCCGGCCCGAGGTCGAACTCCAGGTTGTCGATCAGGCGGGTGCGGCCCAGGCGGGCGGCGATCAGCGCCACCCGCGGCCCGCCCTCGGCGTCGCCCGGTTCGCGGAAATCCGGGTGCCGCAGCACCGCGTAATCGGGCGCGAACCCGGCCGCACGCAGGGCCGCGTCCGCCGCGGCCTCGACCTCCGCGCGCGGCGTCCCCGCCTGCGCGGCCGCCTGCATCGCCAGCAATGTGTGGTGGATGACCGGGGCGAGTGCGCGCTCCTGCGGCGACAGGTACTGGTTGCGCGAGCTCATCGCCAGCCCGTCGGGCTCGCGCACGATCTCGCCGGCCAGGATCTCCACCGGCACCTGCAGGTCGGCCACCAGTTGCCGGATCACCGCCAGCTGCTGGTAGTCCTTGCGCCCGAACGCGACCACGTCGGGCTGCACCTGGTTGAACAGGCGCGTCACCACCGTGCACACGCCGTCGAAATGGCCGGGCCGGCAGGCGCCCTCCAGCACCGCGCTCACGCCCGGCACGTGCACCTTGGCCGCCAGCTCCACCCCGAACGGATACATCGCCTCCACCTCGGGCAGCCACAGCACGTCGCAGCCGGCGTCCTGCAGACCGCGGGTATCGGCTTCCGGGGTGCGCGGATAGCGGGTGAAATCCTCGTTCGGCCCGAACTGGGTGGGATTCACGAACACGCTCGACACCACCCGGTCGGCGTGCCGGCGCGCCAGCGTGACCAGCGAATAGTGGCCGG
>CAYYAT010000212.1:0-3814 GCA_964469595.1 uncultured Thermomonas sp. | reverse complement strand
CCGCTTCGGCATCATCCGCGGCATGGACATGGACCCCCCCCCCACCGCCATCGCCGGCCCCGCCGGCCGTCTTGCGATCGCGCTCGACCCCGCCGACGCCCCCGCGCGGCCGGTACTGGCGATCCTCTGCCATCCGCTGCCGACCGAAGGCGGCACCATGCATAACAAGGTCGTGACGATGACCGCGCGTGCCCTGCGCGAGTGCGGCATCGCCTGCCTGCGCTTCAACTTCCGCGGCGTGGGTGCCTCGGAAGGCGCCTTCGACGACGGCCGTGGCGAACTGGACGACCTGCGCGCGGTCGCCGCCTGGGCGCGCCAGCGGTTTCCCGACCACGCCCTGTGGCTGGCCGGCTTCAGCTTTGGCGCCTGGGTCTCGCTGCGCGGCGCGATGGAGCTGGGCGCGGGCGCACTCATCAGCATCGCACCGCCGGTCGGCCGCAGCTGGGATTTCCACGCCATCGCGCTGCCGCGGATGCCCTGGCTGGTAATCCAGGGCCTGGCCGACGAAATCGTGGAGGCCGCGGCGGTGCGCGCCTGGGTCGCCAGCCTGCCGCAGCCGCCGGTGCTGGTGGAAATGCCGGACACCAGCCACTTCTTCCACCGCAAGCTGATGGATCTGCGCGGCGCGCTGAAGAACGGCATCCGCGACTGGCTGCCGCCGCCGGTGCAGGCATGATGGCCCCCGATGCCGCACTGCCTTCCCAGCGCTATGCCGAGGGCGTGGCGCGCGGAGACTGGCAGGATGACCCGGCGCAGCATCCGGCACTGCGCGCACTCGACCGCCTCCACCGCGAGCTGCTGGCCAGCGCGCCCACGCCCGGCCTGCTGGGGCGGCTGCTGGGGCATGGCCCGCGCGATGCCCACGTGCGCGGGCTGTACCTGTGGGGCGGGGTCGGGCGCGGCAAGACCTTCCTGATCGACCTGTTCTTCGCCGGGCTGCCGCTGGAGCAGAAGCGCCGCACCCACTTCCACCGCTTCATGCGCGAGGTGCACGAAGGCCTGCGCGCGTATGCCGGCGAGCGCGACCCGCTGGCGGTGATCGCGCGGCAGTGGCGGCAGACGCTGCGGGTGCTGGTGCTGGACGAGTTCTTCGTCAGCGACATCGGCGACGCCATGCTGCTGGCGCGCCTGCTGGACCGCCTGTTCGCCGAGGGCGTGGTGCTGGTCACCAGCTCCAACACCGCGCCGTCCGAGCTGTACAAGGACGGCCTGCAGCGGGTGCGCTTCCTGCCGGCGATCGACCTGCTGCAGCGCGAATGCGAGGTGATCGAGCTGGCCAGCGCAACCGACTACCGCCTGCGCGCGCTGACCCGCTCGCCGGTGTACCGCGCGCCGCTGGACGCCGATTCAGACGCCTGGCTGGAGCGCCGCTGGCACGAGCTGGGCGGCAATGACGGCCAGCGTGACACCCGGCTCACCATCGACGGCCGCGCGATCCCGGTCCGCGCGCTCGGCCACGACATGGCCTGGTTCGATTTCGCCGCGCTGTGCGAAGGCCCGCGCGGGACTACCGATTACATCGAGATCGCGCGCGAGTTCGCCACCGTGGTCATCGGCGGCATCCCGCGCTTCGACGCCCTGCGCGACGACGCCGCGCGCCGCTTCGTCAACCTGATCGACGAGCTGTACGACCGCCACGTGAACCTGGTGTGCACCGCCGAGGCGCCGCCGATGGCACTGTATGCCGGCGAGGACCTGGCCGGCCCGTTCGAACGCACGTCCTCGCGCCTGACCGAAATGCAGTCCACCGACTACCTGTCCCACGAGCACCATAGCGAATGAGCGCCCATACCCCCGCCGGCTCGCCGCTGGGCCGCGACACCGCGTATCCGTCCGGCTACGACCCCGGCCTGCTGTACCCGATCCCGCGCGCACCGGCACGCGCCCAGCTGGGCCTCGGCGCGGCGCTGCCGTTCATCGGCCACGATCGCTGGCAGCTGTTCGAGCTGTCGTGGCTGGACGGGCGCGGCAAGCCCTGCGTGGCCGCCGCGACCCTGCACGTGCCGGCCGACTCGCCGCACCTGATCGAATCCAAATCGCTCAAGCTGTACCTGAACTCCCTCAACGCCGCCCGCTTCGCCAACGCGGAAGCGGTGCAGTCCTGCATCGAAGCGGATCTCTCGGCGGCGGCAGGCGCACCGGTCACGCTGGCCTTCGGCGTGGCGCCGATGGACGGTGCCGGCGGCGATGCAACCAGCATCGACGATGTGGACATCGCCATCGACCATTACGGCCCACCGGACGCGGCGCTGCTGCAGGCGGATCCCGCAGACGTGGTCGAGGAAGTCCTGTCCAGCGCGCTGCTGAAGTCCAACTGCCCGGTGACCGGCCAGCCCGACTGGGCCGACGTCAGCATCGTCTACCGCGGCCCGCGCATCGATCGCGCCGGTCTGCTGCGCTATATCGTCAGTTTCCGCGAACACGCCGGGTTCCACGAGCAGTGCGTGGAGCAGATCTTCGTCGATCTGCTCGCGCGCTGCGCGCCGCACTGGCTGTCGGTGGAAGCGCGCTATACCCGCCGCGGCGGGCTGGACATCAACCCTTGGCGCGGCAGTCCCGGCCGCGTGCCGCCACCGCCACGCCGCAGCCTGCGCCAGTGATTTCCTTTCGCGCCATCCCCCTCGCATTGGGCATGCTGCTGGCCGGCTGCCAGCGCGGTGCGCCACCGCCAGCGCCACCCGCTTCGCCCACCGTCGCCTCCCCACTGCCGGCGCGGCAGGCGGGCAACCGCGTCGAGCGTGTGGAACTCGGCAATGCGGTGGACGCGCAGGGCCGGGTAGCGGAGCCGCTGATTCGATTCGCCCCGCGTGACACCTTCCACGCCAGCATCGAGCTGCGGCTGGCAGATGCTGCCCCGCACGCGCTGGATGCGCACTGGTTCTACCTCGACACCCGCCAGACCGTGCTCGAGGAACGCAAATCCCTGACCGGCCCGGGCCTGCGCCGGACCGTGTTCCAGCTCGCCAAGCCCGACGGCTGGCCGCCCGGCCAGTACCGGCTGGAGCTAAGGCTGGACGGCCAGCTGGCGCAGGCGCGGGTGTTCGAGGTGGCCGCCGCCACACCGTGAGCGCATGCGTTTCAGCGCCCACGTGGATGCGCGACAATGGCGGCTTCCCCAGCGTCCGCGAGCCGTCATGTCCAAGATCCTCTACACCCTGACCGACGAGGCCCCGTTCCTCGCCACCGCCAGCTTCCTGCCGATCGTGCAGGCGTATGCGCAGACCGCCGGGGTGGCCGTGGAGACGCGCGACATCTCGCTGGCGGCGCGCATCCTGGCGCAGTTCCCCGAGCGGCTGGGCGACAAGGCGGTGGCCGACGACCTGCGCGCGCTGGGCGAGCTGGCGAAGACGCCCGCGGCCAACATCATCAAGCTGCCCAACATCAGCGCCTCGATCCCGCAGCTGAAGGCGGCGATCGCCGAGCTGCAGGCCAAGGGCTTCCCGCTGCCGGACTACCCGGACGCGCCGCAAACCGACGACGAAAAAGACATCAGGGCGCGCTACGACCGGGTCAAGGGCAGCGCCGTGAATCCGGTGCTGCGCGAGGGCAATTCCGATCGCCGCGCGCCCAAGGCGGTGAAGGCGTATGCGCGCAAGCATCCGCACAAGATGGCGGCATGGTCGGCGGACAGCCGGGCGCACGTGGCGCACATGGACGACGGCGATTTCTACGGCAGCGAGCAGTCGGTGACCATGCCCGTGGCCGGCAGCGTGCGGATCGAGTTCACCAGCGCCACCGGCAGCCGCTTCCCGCTGCGCGCGCCGGTAGCGGTGCAGGCCGGCGAGATGCTGGACGCCAGCGTGATGCGCGCCGA
>CAYYAT010000211.1:0-3820 GCA_964469595.1 uncultured Thermomonas sp. | reverse complement strand
GCGGCACGTTGAAGAAGGCGTCCAGCCCCTGCGCGCGCGCGGCCTTGAGCAGCGCCTCGGCCGCGGCATCCGCCGCCTTGCGCTCGCGATCGGCGCGGATCGAGGCCACTACCGCGGCGCGCACCCGCGCCAGCGGCTGCACCTGCTCGGGCTGGTGCTCGATCACCCGGATCAGCACCGTGCGCAGCGGCCCGAGTTCGATCGGATCGCTGGCGGTGCCATCCTGCACCAGCGCATCCGAGAACGCGGCGCGCAGCACCTTGGGCTCGCTGGCAATACCCGGCGCGCCGGCACGGCTGAAGACCGGCGTGGTCTGCACCTGCAGCCCCAGCGCCTTGGCCGCCGGCGCCAGCGAGGTCGGATTCTTGAACACCGCGTCCACCAGCTTGCCGGTCAGTTCGTTGAAGGCCTGCTCGCGACCACCTTCCTGCAGTTCCTTCTCGAGCTCGGGGCGCACCTCCTCGAACGAACGCTGGGTGCCCGGCTGGATCTGGTTCAGCTTGATGATGTGCCAGCCGAAGTCGGTCTTGATCGGCCCGCGCACTTCGCCCGCCCGCATCGCGAAGGCGGCCTCGTCGAACGCGGCCGGCATGCCGCTGCCCTTGGTGATCCAGCCGAGGTCGCCGCCGGAAGACTTGGAGCCGGCGTCATCGGAATTGGCCCGCGCCAGCGCCGCGAAATCGGCGCCCGGCGCGCGCGCCTCGGCCGCGAGCTTGGCGGCACGTGCCTCGGCAGCCTTCTTGTCGGCCTCGCTGGCATTGGCCGGCACCTGCACCAGGATGTGCGACACCTCGCGCTTCTCCGGGCTGGAGAACTTGGCGATCTGGTCCTGGTAGCGCTTGCGCAGCGCGGCTTCATCGGACGCCGGCGCCGGCAGCGTGCTGCCATCCACCTCGACGTACTCCAGGCGCACCGTCTCCGGGCTGCGGTATTCGCCCTTGTGGGCCTTGTACCAGGCCCCGATCTCGGCATCGGTCACCGGCGCAGTATCCGCCGCCGGGGCCGGAATGACGGCGAAGGACACGTCGCGGTGCTCGCCCAGCAGGCGCATCAAGCGATCCAGTTCGACGTCGGTGACGAAGGCCGAACGCGCGATGCGCGCCGGGATCAGGTTGGTGGCCAGGTCCTCGCGTACCTTGGCCTCGAACGCGCGCGGCGTCAGCGGCGGGTTCTGCGCGGCCAGCAGCATCTGGTAGCGGTCGGCGTTGAACGCGCCATCGACCTGGAATTCCGGGATCTGTCGGATGTTGCTGGCCACTTCCGCGTCGCTGACGACGATGCCGTCGTTGCGCGCCGTCATCCGCATCAGGCGCTCGTCCACCAGCGCATCCAGCACCCGCCGCTTGTTTTCCACCGACTCGAACGCCTTGGCGTCGAAGTTCTCGCCCTGGGCGTTGCGCATATTGAGGCGGGCATTCTCCAGGCGCTCCTTGAACTCCTGCGCGTCGATGTCCTCGATGTGCCACAGGTAGGTCACCGGCCAGACCTGCGGCGCGGACTTCCACCACGACGGCGGCTGCGCGATCCGGGCGACGTAGGTCTCCACCCGCTGCGACATGTACGACTCCACCCCGAAGAAGGCAAACGGGACGGTCACGATCGTGAGGATGGTGCCGGCGATCCAGCCGGTGGTCTTGTCGCGGAGTTTCTGCAGCATGGGCGGACCAGGAATGAGGCGTAGCCGGCAAGTTTACCCGAGCCGCGCGCGCCCGGCCGCCCCGCGATGCAGGCCGGAAAACAAAAAGCCCTGCATCGCTGCAGGGCTCTTGCTTTCGACTGGCGGAGTGGACGGGACTCGAACCCGCGACCTCCGGCGTGACAGGCCAGCATTCTAACCGACTGAACTACCACTCCGCTGTGAGCCCGCAAGTATACCGACCTTTTGCACGGGCGCAACTCTTTTTTGCATCTACCGATCGCCCGCGGCGGACGGGCACCGGATTGGTGGGCACTGAGGGGATCGAACCCCCGACCCGCTCCTTGTAAGGGAGCCGCTCTACCGCTGAGCTAAGTGCCCGGGCCGCGCATTATCACCGCGCGGATGCCGCAACGGAACACCTGCAACGAAAAAGCCCGGCGCGGGGCCGGGCTTTCCGATGATCACCGGCGCAAGCCGGCGGGCGATCAGTTGACCGCGTCCTTCAGCGCCTTGCCGGCCTTGAACGCCGGGTTCTTGGAGGCCTTGATCTTGATGGTGTCGCCGGTGCGCGGGTTGCGGCCGGTGCGGGCGCCACGCTTGCGCACCGAGAAGGTGCCGAAGCCCACGAGGGTCACGGTGTCGCCCTTCTTGAGGGCCTTGGTGATGGCGGCGATCATCGCATCGACGGCACGGCCGGCATCGGCCTTGGTGAGTTCGGCGTTGTCGGCGACGGCTTCGATGAATTCGGCTTTGTTCATTTGCTTGTTGGCTCCGTTGCGGGAAGTGACGCGGAGAATGCGCTGGCCAGGTCCAGCAGCGCTCCCCTGCCGTGGACCCGGGCTTGCCGCGACGCCGGCCCAGCCGCCGCGGTTGCCAACCTTATACCAGCGCCATTTCCGGTTCGCAACACGGAAAGCCAATGCTGGCGCGGGTTTCAGCGATCCAGCGCAAAAACCCGCGCCCGCGCCGGCGGTTTCCGCCGGTTTCAGTGCTTGAGCGGGGCGCGGCCGGCGCCACGACCACGCGGCCGCGGCTTGGCGACTGCGGTCGCCACCGGCTTGCGCGACGGCTTCCTGCCCTCGCCCTTGCGCGCCGGCAGCGGGCGTTCCAGCGCCAGGTCCAGCACCTCGTCGATCCACTTCACCGGCACGATCTGCAGGTGGCGGGTGACGGTGGCCGGCAGTTCCGCGATGTCCTTGCGGTTCTCCTCGGGGATGATCACGGTCTTGACGCCCCCGCGCAGCGCCGCCAGCAGCTTCTCCTTCAGTCCGCCGATCGCGGTGACCTTGCCGCGCAGCGTGATCTCGCCGGTCATCGCCACGTCGTGCCGCACCGGCACCTTGGTCAGCATCGACACCAGCGCCGTGGCCATCGCGATGCCGGCGCTGGGGCCGTCCTTGGGCGTGGCGCCGTCGGGCACGTGCACGTGCACGTCGTGCTTCTGCAGGAAATCCAGCGGGATGCCAAGCTGCTCGGCCCGCGCGCGCACCACGCTCAGCGCAGCCGAGGCGGATTCCTTCATCACGTCGCCCAACTGGCCGGTGAGCAGCAGCGCGCCCTTGCCCGGCACCAGGGTGGATTCGATCTGCAGCAGGTCGCCGCCGACCTCGGTCCATGCCAGTCCAGTCACCAGGCCGACCTCGTTCTCGGCCTCGGCGCGGCCGAAGTCGAAGCGGTGTACGCCGAGGTACTTCTCGAGGTTGCGGGCATTGACCGCGACCGTCTTCGGCTTCGCGGCCTTGCCCTTCTTCGCGGGCAGCGGGCCCTTCAGCGCGATCTCCTTGACCACCTTGCGCGCGATCTTGGCGATCTCGCGCTCGAGGTTGCGCACGCCGGATTCGCGGGTGTAGTAGCGGATGATGTCGAGGATGGCCGACTCGGCGATCTCCAGCTCGCCGTCACGCAGGCCATTGGCCTTGAGCTGCTTCGGCACCAGGTAGCGGGTGGCGATGTTGAGCTTCTCCTCCTCGGTATAGCCGGGGATGCGGATTACCTCCATGCGGTCCAACAGCGGGCCGGGGATGTTCAGCGAGTTGGAGGTGGCCACGAACATCACCTCGGACAGGTCGAGATCGACCTCCAGGTAATGGTCGTTGAAGGTGTGGTTCTGCTCGGGGTCGAGCACCTCCAGCAGCGCCGAGGACGGATCGCCACGGAAGTCCATCGACATCTTGTCGATCT
>CAYYAT010000210.1:0-3868 GCA_964469595.1 uncultured Thermomonas sp. | reverse complement strand
GACGGCCGATGGCGACTGGCGCGCCGCGCTGGAGCGCGAGGCGCAGGCGATCGAGCGCGAGGACCTGGCCGCCAACCGCCGCATGGGCGCGCTCGGCGCTGCCCTGGTCGCACCCGCCAGCGGTGTGCTGACCCACTGCAATACCGGCTCGCTGGCCACCGCCGGCTTCGGCACCGCGCTCGGCGTGATCCGCGCTGGCGTCGCCGCCGGCCGCGTCGCGCGCGTGTTCGCCACCGAAACCCGCCCCTGGAACCAGGGCGCGCGCCTGACCGTGTGGGAGCTGATGCAGGACGGGATCGAGGCCACCCTGATCGCCGATTCCGCCGCCGCGCACCTGATGAAGACCGGGCAGGTGCAGTGGGTGGTGGTCGGCGCCGACCGCATCTGCGCCAATGGCGATACCGCCAACAAGATCGGCACCTACCAGCTGGCGATCGCGGCCAAGCACCACGGGGTGAAGGTGATGGTGGTGGCGCCGTCCTCGACCGTGGACATGGCCACGGCCAGCGGCGACCACATCGAGATCGAGGAGCGCGATCCGGCCGAGCTGCTGAGCTTCCGCGGCAAGCGCGTGGTGGCCGAGGGCGTGCGCGCCTGGAACCCGGTGTTCGACGTCACCCCGCACGCACTCATCGACGCCATCGTCACCGAGCGCGGCGTGGTCGAGCGTCCCGACGCCGGGCGCATGCGCGCGCTGTTCGGCTGAGCCGGCGCCCGCATCCGCGGCCGCGCCGGGAAGCGCGCCGCAAGGCCCTGCACGGGCCCCGTTCCCGCCGTGCAAGCGATTGATTTTTCCGGCGAAATCCGGGTGCTTTGGGGGGCTTCGGATGGTACAATCCGATGTTCGCCCGATCCACGCCTGATGCCCGTGCGGACGCCGCTTCCGCAGGCCTCGCGCGGGCCCGCAATCCCGCCCCAGAACCGCGACAGGACACACACGCACGATGGCCGATCTCGCCAAGGAAATCATCCCCGTCAAGCTGGAAGACGAGATGCGGCGCAGCTACCTCGATTACGCCATGAGCGTGATCGTGGGGCGCGCGCTGCCGGACGTGCGGGATGGCCTGAAGCCGGTCCACCGGCGCGTGCTGTACGCGATGAACGAGCTGGGAGCGCACAGCAACAAGCCCTACTACAAGTCGGCGCGCATCGTCGGCGACGTCATCGGTAAATACCACCCGCACGGCGACAGCGCGGTGTACGACACCCTGGTGCGCATGGCGCAGCCGTTCTCGCTGCGCTACCTGCTGGTGGACGGGCAGGGCAACTTCGGCTCGATCGACGGCGACTCCGCCGCGGCGATGCGCTACACCGAGGCGCGCATGTCGCGCCTGTCGCACGAGCTGATGGCCGACATCGACAAGGACACCGTCGACTTCCAGCCCAACTACGACGAGAAGGAACTCGAGCCCACGGTCATGCCGACCCGGGTGCCGAACCTGCTGGTCAACGGCTCCGCCGGCATCGCGGTCGGCATGGCGACCAACATCCCGCCGCACAACCTCGGCGAGGTGGTGGATGCCACCATCGCGCTGATCGACGATCCGCAGATCGACATCGACGGCCTGATGGAATATATCCCGGGCCCGGACTTCCCCACCGCCGGCATCATCAACGGCGTCGGCGGCATCCACGTCGCCTACCGCACCGGCAAGGGCCGCGTGCGCATGCGCGCCAAGGCCGAGATCGAGGTGGCCGACAACGGCCGCGAGTCGATCATCGTCACCGAGATCCCGTACCAGGTGAACAAGGCGCGGCTGATCGAGAAGATCGCCGAGCTGGTGAAGGAGAAGAAGCTCGAGGGCATCAGCGAGCTGCGCGACGAGTCCGACAAGGACGGCATGCGCATCTACATCGAGGTCAAGCGCGGCGAATCGGCCGAGGTGGTCCTCAACAACCTGTATTCGCAGACGCCGATGGAATCGGTGTTCGGCATCAACATGGTCGCCCTGGTCGACGGACGCCCGCAGCTGCTGAACCTCAAGCAGATGCTGGAAGCCTTCGTGCGCCATCGCCGCGAGGTGGTGACCCGCCGCACGATCTTCGAACTGCGCAAGGCCCGCGCCCGCGCCCACATCCTCGAAGGCCTGACCGTCGCGCTGGCCAACATCGACGAGATGATCGAGCTGATCAAGACCTCGGAGAACCCGCAGGTCGCCAAGGAGCGCATGCTGGCGCGCACCTGGCAGCCGGGTCTGGTCGGCAGCCTGCTGGCCGCCGCCGGCGCCGAGGCCTCGCGCCCGGAGGACCTGCCGGCCGGCGTGGGCCTGCTGGCGGAGGGCTACCAGCTCACCGATACCCAGGCCCAGCAGATCCTGGAGATGCGCCTGCACCGCCTGACCGGGCTGGAGCAGGAGAAGCTCACCGACGAATACCGCCAGCTGCTGGAGGAGATCGCCGGGCTGATCCGCATCCTCGAGAATCCGGACGTGCTGCTGGAGGTGATCCGCGAGGAGCTGCGCGCGCTGAAGGCCGAGTTCAACGACCCGCGCCGCAGCGAGATCCGCGCCTCCGAGGAAGACCTCGACATCCTCGACCTGATCGCGCCCGAGGACGTGGTGGTGACCCTCTCGCACGCCGGCTACGCCAAGCGCCAGCCGGCCACCGCCTACCGCGCGCAGAAGCGCGGCGGCAAGGGCCGCAACGCGGCGGCGACCAAGGACGAGGACTTCATCGACCAGCTGTGGCTGGTGAACACCCACGACACCCTGCTCACCTTCACCAGCCAGGGGCGGGTGTTCTGGCTGCCGGTGTACCAGCTGCCGGAGGCTGGCCCGAACGCGCGCGGCCGCCCGATCATCAACTGGATTCCGCTGGAGGAAGGCGAGAAGGTGCAGGCCGTGCTGCCGGTGCGCGAGTACGCCGAGGGCAAGTACGTGTTCTTCGCCACCGCGGGCGGCACCGTGAAGAAGACGGCGCTAACCGAGTTCGCCTTCCGGCTGGCGCGCGGCAAGATCGCCATCAGCCTCGACGAGGGCGATGCGCTCATCGGCGCGGCGCTGACCGACGGCGAGCGCGACATCATGCTGTTCGCCAGCAACGGCAAGGCGGTGCGCTTCGACGAAGGCAGCGTGCGCTCGATGGGCCGCACCGCCACCGGCGTGCGCGGCATGAAGCTGGCCGACGGCGAGCGCGTGGTCAGCCTGATCGTGGTGGACGGCGAGGGCGATGTCCTCACCGCCAGCCAGAACGGCTACGGCAAGCGCACCGCGCTCACCGAATTCCCGAAGAAGGGCCGCGGCACCCAGGGCGTGATCGCGATGAAGACCAACGAGCGCAACGGCGCGCTGGTCGGCGCGATCCAGCTCTCGGACCACCACGACGTGCTGCTGATCTCCGACGGCGGCACGCTGGTGCGCACGCGCGCGGCCGAGATATCGCAGGTGGGCCGCAACACCCAGGGCGTCACCCTGATGCGCCTGGGCGCCGGCGAGACCCTGCAGGCGATCGAGCGCCTGGATGCCAGCCTCGACGAGGACGCCGACGCGGATGCCGGCGGCGAGGCGGCCGCCGACTGACCCGGGCGACGTGCGATCGGCCCACGCGGATGCCGTGCGGCCGGTCTTCGGATAGCCTGTCGTGGGGATGATCGGCGGGGAGGCCGGGGCCGGATGGACGCAACGGGATGGGCGGCGGTAGCGGGAGTCGCGGTGGTCGTGGCCGCGCTGGGCGCATGGCGCCTGCGGCGCGGCGCCTCCGTGGCGCCGGCGCGCCGCACGCATACGTCAGAAGCCACGGCTGATGCGCAGGGGCCTGCCACCGCGGATGGTGACGCAGGTGGCGGCGATGCGCCCGGCCAGGATGCGATCCCGAGCGGGCGCGCCCTGACCCGCGAGCTGTTCGCGGCCGCGGTGGAGGTCGCCCCGGC
>CAYYAT010000209.1:0-3871 GCA_964469595.1 uncultured Thermomonas sp. | reverse complement strand
GCGGGCGGCGCGGGCGTCTCCGGCGGAGGCGTTTGCGGGTCGGGTTGCTTGCGGCGGAACCAGCTGACCATGAGGCCGGGGGAATAGCGGAGAATGGCGCGCATGGTAGCACCCGCCCTTGTTCCTTCCCGATGAGCCGCGCCCGCGCAAACCCTGCCGCGGCGCGGCCCGGCAGCGTCCGCATCATCGCCGGGCAATGGCGCGGCACGCGCCTGCCGGTGCCGGATCGCCCGGGCCTGCGGCCCACCTCCGACCGCGTGCGCGAGACCCTGTTCAACTGGCTGCAGCCGGTGCTGCCCGGGGCACGCGTGCTGGACCTGTTCGCCGGGAGCGGCGCGCTGGGGCTGGAGGCCGCCTCGCGCGGGGCCGCACGCGTGCAGCTGGTGGAGGCCGATCCGCAGCTTGCGCAGGCATTGACCGGGACGGCGGCACGGCTGGACCCGGAGCGCCGGGTGGCGGTACACCAGGGCGATGCGCTGGCGTTCCTGCGCGCGCATGCCGAGGCTCCGTTCGACATCGCCTTCGTGGACCCGCCGTTCGCCGCCGGGCTGTGGCCGGCGGTGCTCGCGCTGCTGCCGGCGCGGCTGGCGGCGCAGGCCTGGCTGTACGTGGAAAGCCCGGCCGGGCAGGTGCCGCAGATGCCCGCGGAGTGGGCACTGCATCGCGAAAACCACACCCGCCAGGTGCGCTATGCGCTGTACCGGCGCGGTACACTGGGCCATTCCTGAAGCAGCGGCGGTTCGACGACGACATGAGCGTGGCGGCACGCACCGCGGTCTATCCCGGCACCTTCGACCCGATCACCAATGGCCACCTGGACCTGGTGGACCGGGCCGCGCCGCTGTTCGAGCGCCTGGTGGTCGGGGTGGCGGCCAGCCCGTCGAAAGGGCCGGCGCTGCCGCTGGAACTGCGGGTGGGGCTGGCGCGGCAGGCGCTGGGCCACCACGCCAACGTGGAAGTGCGCGGCTTCGACTGCCTGCTGGCGCACTTCGTGCGCGACATCGGCGCCGGCGTGCTGCTGCGCGGCCTGCGCGCGGTATCCGACTTCGAATACGAATTCCAGATGGCGAGCATGAACCGCCACCTGATTCCGGAGGTCGAGACGCTGTTCCTGACCCCGGCCGAGCAATACGGCTTCATTTCGTCGTCGCTGGTGCGCGAGATCTCGCGCCTCGGCGGCGATGTCTCCGGCTTCGTCCCGCCCGCGGTCGCGGCGGCGCTCGAGGCCCATTGGCGGGGCCGGGCCGCATGAGCCTGGCCGCCGCCGCCGCTGCATCCACATCCACTGCCATGCCGGGGGAAAGCCCATGAACCTGTTGTCCCGTTTGCTCGTCGTCGCCTGCCTGGTGCTGCCGTTCACCGCCTGCAAGAAGGAAGAAGCCCCGCAGACGCAGGCGCAGGTCGCGCCGCCGCTGCCCACCAGCAGCGAACAGAAGGACTGGAAGCCCTACCTGGAATACAAGATCACCCCGCTGATGGGGGGCGTCACCAGCAGCCCGTACGTGTACTTCCTGCCCAAGCCGGATGTCGAGGACTTCGACGGCAAGTACCAGCGCCAGCTGGAGAAGCTGCAGACCGACCTCGGCCGCGGCATGACCGAGGGCGTGATGCTGGTGTTCGCCTCGCCGGCGCCGGAGAAGGAAGTGGAAATGATCGAGGCCGCCTTCAAGGACGTGCCGCAGGGCAGCATGAAGGGCGTCAAGGTGGTCTTCATCGGCACCCCGATCCTGGGCGAGCGGGTGAAGGCCGCGGTCGAGCCGGCCGGCGTCAACTACATCTTCGAAGAAGCGAAGTAAGCCGGCGGCAACCGTCCGCCGCGGGCTCGTCCCGCGACGGACGCAGGCGCAGGACCGGCGCCGCCGTGCGCCGCCCGTCGCCACTACGGCGCGCCGCCCCGGCGGCTGCCGTTGTGCCCGTGGTCCCGCAAGGAGAGAACGCATGAACCGCATCGCCTGGCTGTTGCTGGCCTTCCTGCTTCCGCTGGCGGCTGCCGCCCGCCCGGCCGCGCCCAACGCGCATCCGCCAGGCGCCGCGGTGGCGTCCGCGCATCATCTGGCCACCGAGGCCGGGATCGAAGTGCTGCGCCAGGGCGGCAATGCCTTCGATGCCGCGGTGGCGGTGTCCGGGGTGCTGTCGGTGGTGGAGCCGATCAGCTCCGGCCTGGGCGGCGGCGGCATGTGGCTGCTGCACGACGTCAGGAGCGGGCGCGATGTGTTCGTGGACGGGCGCGAGATCGCCCCGGCCGCGGCCACCCCGGACAAGTTCCTCGATGCCAAGGGCGACCTCGACCCGCAGCGGTCGCAGAACGGCCCGTGGTCGGCCGGCATCCCCGGCCTGCCGGCGATGCTGGTGCACGTGGCCGAGAAATACGGCCGCCTGCCGCTGAAGCAGAGTCTGGCCCCGGCCATCCGGATCGCCCGTGAGGGGTTCCCGGTGTATGCGCGGATGGCCAACGGTTACGCGGTCAAGCGCCAGGTGATGGACCGCTATCCCGGTACCCGCGCGGTGTTTTCGCCGGGCGGCAAGCCGATCCGCGAGGGCGACATCTTCCGCCAACCTGATCTCGCCGCCACCCTCGAGCGCCTCGCCGCGCAGGGCTTCGACGGTTTCTACCGCGGCACCACCGCCAAGCGCCTGGTCGCGGGCGTGAACGCCGCGGGCGGGCAGTGGACGCTGGACGAACTGGCCGGCTACCGCGTGCGCGAACGCGAGCCGATCCATTTCCGCTACCACGACTGGACCATCACCACCGCGCCGCCGCCGTCCTCGGGCGGGATCGCGCTGGCGCAGATGCTGCAGATCCTCGCGCCCTACGACCTCAAGGCCATGCCCAAGGTCGAGCGCGTGCACATGGTGGTGGAGTCGATGCGGCGCGCGTTCCGCGACCGCACCTTCTACCTGGGGGATCCGGATTTCGTGAAGATCCCGCAGCGGCTGCTGCTGTCGCCCGACTACGCCGCCGGCCTGCGCGCGGGCATCGACCCCGACAAGGCCACCCCCAGCAACCTGCTGTCGGGCCAGCCGACCCCGCTGGAGGACGAGGAGACCACCCACTTCTCGATCATCGACGCCGACGGCAACCGGGTGGCCGCCACCCAGACCGTGAACCTGTTGTTCGGCTCCGGCCTGGTGCCGCCCGGCACCGGCGTGCTGCTGAACGACGAGATGGACGACTTCGCGCTCAAGCCCGGCACGCCCAATGCGTTCGGGGTGATGGGCTACGAGGCGAACGCGCCCAAGCCGGGCAAGCGCATGCTCAGCTCGATGACGCCCACCTTCATGGAGTCGCGCGACAAGGTGGTGGCGCTGGGCACGCCGGGTGGCAGCCGCATCATCACGATGGTGCTGCTGGGCATCCTCGGTTACGACGCCGGGTTGGATGCGCCGCAGGTCGCCGCGCTGCCGCGCTACCACCACCAGTGGCTGCCGGACGTGATCGACGCCGAGCCGAAGGCGATCTCCGCCGACGCCGCGGCGAAGCTGCGCGCGATGGGCCACGTGGTCGAGTTGCCGCCCGACGAAGCCGCGGGCGGGCGCGGCTCCAGCCACGTTTGGGGCAACCTGCAGACGGTGGAGTGGGATCGCCGCGCCAACGTCATGCGCGGCGGCAGCGACCCGCGCTATCCGGAAGGCAAGGCCGCGGTGCTGGCGCAGCCCTGACCGGCGCGCGCCATCCCCGCGCCACCGCGCAGGAGGCATCCCCATGAAACTCTGGTCCCTGCTGGGAAATTCGCAGAAGCTCGACGGCGGCGCGATGTTCGGCAACGCGCCCAAGGCGCTGTGGGCGCGCTGGATGGCGGTGGACGCCGACAACCGCATCGACCTCGCCTGCCGCGCGCTGCTGGCCAGCCCGCTGAACGGCAAGACCGTG
>CAYYAT010000208.1:0-3924 GCA_964469595.1 uncultured Thermomonas sp. | reverse complement strand
GTAAGCCAGCAGATTTACAGTCTGCCCCCGTTGGCCGCTTGGGTATCCCTCCGGACATCTCTCGATGCGGGGCAGCGAAGCCCCTCAAAGAGCCCGTTATTGTTGCCGCCACTTGCAGCCATGTCAACACGGCGCGCCGGGATTTTTTCGGGAGGCTCCGCGCAGCCCCGTCCCAGCAGTTCATCCGGCTGCGGGCGACGCCCGCACGTAGTCCACGAAGGCGAAGGCGAACGGGTGCGCGGCATCGGCCGGATGCACGCTGCGCGCGGCCTCGCGCCAGCGTCCCGGTAACAGCGGCGGGAAGAAGGCATCCGCTCCCTCCACCGCCGTCTGGACATGGGTGAGGTGCAGGTGGGTGGCCTGCGGCAGGGCCAGGGCATACACCTGCCCCCCGCCGATCACGCACAGCTCGTCGCCCCCTGCCTCGGCGGCCAGCGCGAGCGCCTGCTCCAGCGAGGCCACCGCCTGCATGCCGGGGAAGGGCGCCTGCCCACCGCGGGTCAGCACCAGGTTGCGCCGCCCCGGCAGCGCCCGCCCCAGCGACTCGGCGGTGCGCCGCCCCATCAACACCGGCTTGCCCAGGGTAAGCGCCTTGAAGCGCCGGAGATCATCCGGCAGGTGCCAGGGCAGCAGGTTGCCGCGGCCGATGGCCGAATGGCGGTCGAGCGCGGCGATCAGGGAGACGCGCATGGCAGCATCAGGCATCGCCGGCTCACACCGCGACCGGCGCCTTGATCGCCGGCCACGGGTCGTAGCCTTCGATCGCGATGTCCTCGTAGCGGAAGCTGAAGATGTCGCGGACCTCCGGATTCAGCCTCAAGGCCGGCAGCGGACGCGGGCTGCGCGCCAGCTGCTCGCGCGCCTGCTCGAAGTGGTTGGCGTACAGGTGGGCATCGCCCAGGGTGTGCACGAAATCGCCCACGCCCAGCCCGCACACCTGCGCGACCATGTGGGTCAGCAGCGCGTAGCTGGCGATGTTGAACGGCACGCCGAGGAAGATGTCGCCGCTGCGCTGGTATAGCTGGCAGCTCAGGCGGCCGTCCGCCACGTAGAACTGGAACAGGGTGTGGCAGGGCTGCAGCGCCATCTTCGGCAGGTCGGCCACGTTCCAGGCGGAGACGATCAGCCGGCGCGAATCGGGGTTGCGGCGGATCTCGTCCACCACCCAGCGGATCTGGTCGTGGACCTGCCCGTCGGCGCCTTCCCAGCTGCGCCACTGCTTGCCGTACACCGGCCCCAGCTCGCCATCCGCATCCGCCCACTCGTCCCAGATCGAGACCTTGTTGTCCTTGAGATAGGCGATGTTGGTGCTGCCCTGCAGGAACCACAGCAGCTCGTGGACGATCGACCGCAGGTGCAGCTTCTTGGTGGTGACCAGCGGGAAGCCCTCGCGCAGGTCGAAGCGCATCTGCCAGCCGAACACGCTGCGGGTGCCGGTGCCGGTGCGGTCGGCCTTGTCGGTGCCGTGCTCCAGCACGTGGCCCAGCAGGTCGAGGTACTGCCTCACCGCGCCGTCTCCGCGCCGGCGGCCGGCATCAGGGTCGGCGCCGTGCGCGACTTCCACAGCCAGAACAGGCCCAGCAACACCAGCGGGACGCTCAGCAGCTGGCCCATGGTCAGCCAGCCGAAGGCCAGGTAGCCCAGCTGCGCGTCCGGCTCGCGCACGAATTCGACCAGGAACCGGAAGCAGCCGTACAGCAGCGCGAACAGCCCGGAGACCGCATAGCGCGGGCGCGGCCGGCGCGAATACCAGACCAGCACGCAGAACATCACCAGCCCCTCGAGCGTGGCCTGGTACAGCTGCGACGGGTGGCGCGCGAACGCGTCCAGCATCCCGGCCTCGTACTGGGCGCGCAGGGTGGCGGCATCCATCGAGGCGAACGGCTCCGGCAGCGAGCGCGGGAAGATCACGCCCAGACGCTCGAACACGGTGCCGTGGGTGGGCTTGCCCCACAGCTCGCCACCGATGAAGTTGCCGATACGCCCGAACCCGAGCCCGGCCGGCACCAGCGGCGCGATGAAATCGACCGTGTCGAAGAAATGCAGGCGGTATCGGCGCGACCACCAGGCGATCGCCGCCAGCACGCCCAGCAGGCCGCCGTGGAAGCTCATCCCACCTTCCCAGACCCGGAACAGCAGCAGCGGATCATGGATGAACGGGCCGAAATCGTAGAACAGCATGTAGCCGACCCGGCCGCCTACCACCACGCCGAGCATGGCGTAGAACATCAGGTCGGAGAAGCCGTTGTCGTCCACCCCTGGCAGGCGCCCGGCGCGCACCCGGCGGCGCCCCAGCCACCAGGCCACGGCGAAGCCCAGCAGGTACATCAGCCCGTACCAGTGGACCTTCAGCGGGCCGAGCGAGAGGGCGATGGGATCGATCTGGTGCAGGTACGGCATAGGGACCATGGGCAGTAGGTCGTGGGGGACTGGCGCGCTACCACTCGCCGGCGCCGGGGACGCGAGGGGCCGCCGCGCGGCGCCGCATCAGCACGTTCAGCCACTCCACCAGCACCGAGAAGGCCATGGCGAAGTAGATGTAGGGCTTGGGCACGTGTACCTCGAGCCCGTCGAGCACCAGCACGGCGCCGACCAGCAGGATGAAGGCCAGCGCCAGCATCTTGACCGTGGGATTGGCGTCGATGAAGCGCCCCAGCGGATTGGCCGCCAGCAGCATGATCCCCACCGCCACCAGGATGGCGAAGACCATGATCGGGATGTACTCGGCGATCCCCACCGCGGTGATCACCGAATCCAGCGAAAACACGATGTCGATCACCGCGATCTGCGCGATCACCAGCGCGAACACCGCCGAGGCCTTGGTGGTACGCGGGTCCTCGTCCTCGCCGCCGGTGATCAGGTCGCGGATCTCCAGCACGCCCTTCACCAGCAGGAAGGCGCCGCCCAGCACCAGCACGAGGTCGCGGATGGAGATGCCCTGCCCGAGCAGCTGGAACAGGTCCTGCGACATCCGCGCCAGGAACGCCAGGGTCACCAGCAGCAGGATGCGGGTGACACAGGCCACCGCGATGCCCAGCCGGCGCGCCAGCGGCTTGCGCTCCTCCGGCAGGCGGCTGACCGCGATCGAAATGAACACCAGGTTGTCGATGCCGAGCACGATTTCAAGCGCACTCAAGGTCACCAGGGTCAGCCATGCATCGGGCGACACCAGAAAGCTCAGGTCCATCCGCCTACCTCCACCACCGGCCGCGTCGCGCGCATCACAGCCAGCGCGGCAGCAGCAGGGCGCCCCAGACCAGCAGCACGTTCATCATCAGCACGAACACCGCCGCCGAGCCCATGTCCTTGGCGCGGCCGGCCAGTTCGTGGATTTCGCTGCCGTAGCGTTCGATCACCGCCTCGATGGCCGAGTTGGCCAACTCCATCGCCAGCACCAGCAGCATCGAGCCGATCATCAGCGCGCGTTCGACCGGGGTCTGGCCCAGCCAGATCGCGACCGGAGTCAGCAGGATCAGCAGGTAGACCTCCAGCCGGAACGAGGACTCATGCAGCCAGGCGGCGCGCAGGCCCTGCCAGGACCAGCGGGCGGCCTGGAAGATGCGGCGCGGGCCGCGGGGCAGATGGCCGAACTGATCAGCCACGGGAGGAAGATCCAGCAACAGGAGCGCGGCGCAGCGACCGCTCAGACGCACGGCAGGGAATCATGGGTGCACAGGAATAGGCAGATGGCCGCCATTTTGCCACAAGGCCGCCCGCCGCCGCCCGGCACCGGCCCGGTGAACGGACTGCCAGGGGCAAGCTTCGACCTGCCCCAGCTTCTATCATGGTCGTCCCTACCCTGCCGGAGCGCCTGATGTCCCATCGCCGTACCTGCCTGCTGATGCTGGGCCTGCTGACCGCCGCCCCCCTTGCCCAGGCCCTGGGCCCGGCCAAGTCACCGCGGGTACCCGAACAGGTCTCCAA
>CAYYAT010000207.1:0-3926 GCA_964469595.1 uncultured Thermomonas sp. | reverse complement strand
CACGGCGTCCTGGCGGTTCTGGGTGGCGTAGCAGATGTCGTCGTGCTTCGGCCCCTGGATGGCCGGGTACTTCGCCTTCAGCGCCGCGATGATGTCGCGGGTGTCGTCCACGCTGAGCGTGGTCTGGGTGGTGTAGGCGCAGTTGTCCGGCTGCTCCAGCACCAGCGCGGCAACATCGTCGATGTCCTCGACCAGATGGATGCGCCCATTGCCGCCGTCGCCACTCCACTGGCCCATGGTGCCTTCCACCTCGGGATGGCCGGCATGCCCGATCAGCACCATGTCGCGGCCGCGCCGGCTTTGGCGGCTGACCTCCAGGTGCACCTTGGTGACCAGCGGGCAGGTGGCGTCGAACACCTTCAGCCCGCGCCGCTCGGCCTCCGCGCGCACCGCCTGCGAGACCCCGTGCGCGCTGAACACCACGGTGGCACCGTCCGGCACCTCGTCCAGCTCTTCCACGAACACCGCGCCGCGCGCCTTGAGGTCGTCCACCACGAACTTGTTGTGGACGACTTCGTGGCGCACGTAGATCGGCGCGCCGAACACCTCGAGGGTGCGCTTGACGATCTCGATGGCGCGGTCGACGCCGGCGCAGAAGCCGCGCGGATTGGCGAGCAGGACATCCATGCCGGCAGTTTACTCCTTCGCCTTCGCGCGCCCGCCCAGCAGGCCAGACAGGGCCATGCCGATCGCCCCGCACACCACCGCGCTGTCGGCCACGTTGAACGCCGGCCAGTAGTGCTGGCCGACGTGCCACTGGATGAAGTCCACCACGTGGCCATGCACGAAGCGGTCGATCACGTTGCCCAGCGCGCCGCCAACCACCAGCGCCAGCGGTAGCGCCTGGCGCCAGTCGCGGCGCGGCAGGCGCGCGAGCATCCATGCCATCAGCGCGCTGATCGCCAGCGCCAGCACCACGAAGAAATACTTCTGCCAGCCGCCGGCATCGGCCAGGAAGCTGAAGGCCGCGCCGGTGTTGTAGGTGCGGTACCAGTTCCAGAACCCGTCGATCACCGGCACCGCGGTGAACTCGGGCAGCGCCTTCAGCACCCAGGCCTTCGACCACTGGTCCAGCCCCAGCACCAGCGCGGAGACGCCCAGCCAGGGCAGCGCGTTCGGCTTCACGGCGGCCATCAGAAGTACACCCGGATTTCGCCGGCGCCGTCCACGTTTGCCACGCAGCGGCCGCACAGCAGCGGATGCGCGGCATGCGCGCCCACGTCCTCGCGGTGGTGCCAGCAGCGCACGCACTTGGGCTTGCCGGTGGCGCGCGCGGACACCCCGATGGCGGCGGTCGCCTCCGCGTCCGGCACCAGCGCGACATCGCCGCTGATGAACAGGAAGCGCAGCTCGTCCGCCAGCGGCGCCAGCCAGTTCTGGTCAGCCACCCCGCAGCGCAGGGTGATCTCCGCCTCCAGCGCCGCGCCGATCTCGCCGGCGGCGCGCATCGGCTCCAGCACCTTGGCCACCTGCTCGCGCAGCGCCAGCAGCGCCTCCATGTCGCGCGCCGACAGCGCGGCGTCCTCCGGCAGCGGCGCCAGGCCGTCGTACCAGGTCTCCAGCAGCACGTTGCCGGCGCGCGCGCCGGGCAGGTGGCCCCACATCTCGTCGGCGGTGAAGCTCAGCACCGGCGCGATCCAGCGCACGAAGGCCTCCGCGATCCGGTACATCGCGCTCTGCGCGCTGCGGCGGCCGCGGGAGTCCTCCTGCATCGTGTACAGGCGGTCCTTGGTGACATCCAGGTACAGCGAGCCCAGGTCCACGCTGCAGAAGTTCATCAGCGCCTGCACCACCGCGGCGAAGTCGTATTCGGCATAGGCGCGCGCGACCTGCTCCTGCACCTGCCAGGCGCGATGCACGATCCAGCGGTCCAGCGCGACCATCGCCTCCGGCGCCAGCAGGTCGCGCGCCGGATCGAAGCCGTGCAGGTTGCCGAGCAGGAAGCGCGCGGTGTTGCGGATGCGGCGGTAGGCATCGGCGTTGCGCTTGAGGATCTCCTGCGACAGCGTCATCTCGTTGCTGTAGTCGGCGCTGGCGATCCACAGGCGCAGGATGTCCGCGCCCAGGGTCTTCATGATCTCCTGCGGCTCGATCCCGTTGCCCAGCGACTTCGACATCTTGCGGCCGTGCTCGTCCACGGTGAAGCCGTGGGTGAGGCACTGCCGGTAGGGCGCGGCGCGGTCGATCGCCACCCCGGTGAGCAGGCTGCTCTGGAACCAGCCGCGGTGCTGGTCGGAGCCTTCGATATAGAGGTCGGCCGGCTTGCCCAGCCCACGCGCGGCCAGCACCGCCTCATGGGTGATGCCGGAGTCGAACCACACGTCGAGGATGTCGGTGATCTTCTCGTACTCGCCCGCCTCCTCGCCCAGCAGCGTGGCCGGATCCAGCGCATACCAGGCGTCGATCCCGGCCTGCTCCACCCGCTCGGCCACCTGCCGCATCAGCTCCACGCTGCGCGGATGGATCGCGCCGGTCTGGCGGTGCACGAACAGCGCGATCGGCACGCCCCAGGTGCGCTGGCGCGAGATGGTCCAGTCCGGGCGGCCTTCGACCATGCCAGCGATGCGGGCTTCGCCCCACGACGGGTACCACGTCACGCCCTTGATCGCGGCCAGCGCATCGCGGCGCAGGTGCGCCTGGTCCATCGAGATGAACCATTGCGGGGTGGCGCGAAACGCGACCGGGGTCTTGTGCCGCCAGCAGTGCGGGTAGCTGTGGGTGAGCTTCGAGAACGCGAGCAGGCGTCCGCTGGCGCGCAGCACGTCGACCAGCACGTCGTTGGCCTTCCACACGTGGAGGCCGGCCAAGTCGACGTCGCCTGCCGCCGGCGTCGACGGCAGGTAGACGCCGCGTCCGTCCACCGGGTTGAGTTGCGCGGCGGAATAGCGGCCGACGAGACCGTACTTCTGCGACACTGCGAAATCTTCCTGGCCGTGGCCAGGGGCGGTGTGCACGGCGCCGGTACCGTCCTCGGCCGACACATGGTCACCGAGCAGGATCGGGATGTCGCGCTCGTCGTAGAACGGATGCGCGAACAGCATGCCTTCAAGCTTCTCGCCGGTGGCACGACCAATCACCACGACTTCGTCGACGCCGTAGCGCTGGAGCGCCTTTTCCGCCAGCGCCCCGGCCAGCACCCGCCAACGGCGCGCGCCGTCGGCCGTGGCCGGGCCTTCGGCCAGCACGTAGTCGAGATCGGGGCCCATCGAGATCGCCAGCGAGGCCGGCAGGGTCCACGGCGTGGTGGTCCAGATCGGGATCGCCACCTCGACGCCTTCCGGCAGCTCGCTGCCGAAGGCGCGGCTGACCTGCTGCGGGTTGCGCGCGGGGTACGCCACGTCGATCGCCGGCGACACCTTGTCCTGGTACTCGATCTCCGCCTCGGCCAATGCGCTGCCGCAGTCGAAGCACCAGTACACCGGCTTCACCCCACGCAGGAGGTGACCGTTCTCGACCACCTTGGCCAGCGCGCGGATCTCGTCGGCCTCGAACTTGAAATCAAGGGTGCGGTAGGGGTTGTCCCAGTCGCCCAGTACGCCCAGGCGCTTGAAGTCGCGGCGCTGCACCTCGATCTGCTCGCTTGCGTACTCGCGGCACTTCTGGCGGAACTCGGTGGCGTCCAGCTTGGTCCCGACCTTGCCCCACTTCTTCTCGACCGCGATCTCGATCGGCAGGCCGTGGCAGTCCCAGCCCGGCACGTAGGGGGCATCGAACCCGGCCAGGTAGCGCGACTTGACGATGATGTCCTTCAGGATCTTGTTGACCGCATGGCCGAGGTGGATGCGGCCGTTGGCGTACGGCGGGCCGTCGTGCAGCACGAACAGCGGGCGGCCGGCGGCGTTGTCGCGCAGCTGCTGGTAGAGCCCCTGCGCTTCCCACTGCGCCAGACTGCCCGGCTCGCGCTTGGGCAGGTCGCCGCGCCTCGG
>CAYYAT010000206.1:0-3929 GCA_964469595.1 uncultured Thermomonas sp. | reverse complement strand
GGCTTTGCAGCGGCGGGTCGCCGGGGTGCACCTGCGGCGGCAGCGGGCAGGCCGGCGGCGCTGCGACGATAGCCGGTGCCGGGGCCGGCAGGCGTACGCGCGGATGCGCCAGCCACCAGGCCAGGGCCAGGCAGACGGCGATGGCCAGGATCAGGCCGCTGCGGGTGGGCATGGGGGCTCCGGGCGCGGGGATCAGCCCAATTGTGCACGCGCACGCGCGCCGATGACATCCGCCACCTGGCGCAGGAAGCCGTCCAGCGCCGACGACTTGCGCCAGGCCAGCGCCAGCCGGCGGGTGGGGGCAGGGTCTGCGAACGGCACCAGCCGGATCCCCGCCGGCTGCACCACCGGCGCATGCACCGACAGCGCCGGCAGCAGGGTGACGCCGACCCCGGCGGCCACCATCTGGCGCAGGGTCTCCAGGCTGGTGGCGCGGAACCCGGCTTTTTCCTGCGCGCCGGCCAGCCGGCACACGTCCAGTGCCTGGTCGCGCAGGCAGTGGCCGTCCTCCAGCAGCAGCAGGGTCTCGTGGCCGAGGTCGTCGATGTGCAGACCGCGTGCCTGTGCCAGCGGGTGGCGCTCGGGGGCGGCCAGCACGAACGGTTCCTCGAACAGGAACTGCGCGTGCAGCTGCTCGTCGTGCAGCGGCAGCGCCAGCAGCGCGGCATCCAGCTGGCCGTCGCGCAGGCGCTGCAGCAGCACGTCGCTTTTTTCCTCCACCAGCAGCAGTTCCAGCTGCGGGAAAGCCTCGCGCAGGGCCGGCACCGCGTGCGGCAGCAAATACGGGCCGAGGGTGGGGAACACGCCCAGGCGCAGGGTGCCGGAGGCCGGGTCGTGGCTGCGCCGCGCGGCCTCCTTCATCTCGTCCACGTCGGCGACGATCCGGCGCGCGCGCTGCACCACGTCCTGGCCGGCGGCGGTCAGCATCACCTTGCGCGGCGCGCGCTCGACCAGGACCACGCCCAGCTCCTCCTCCAGCTTGCGGATCTGGGTGGAGAGCGTGGGCTGGCTGACGAAGCAGGCCTCCGCCGCCTTGCCGAAGTGGCGCAGGTCGGCCAGCGCTACCAGGTACTTCAGGTCACGCAGGTTCATGCCAGCCTCCGTCGCAATGCCATCGGGCTGGGTGCCGCGTCAGGCCGCCTGCGCGGTGTCCGCCGGGGTGCGGATCAGGTGGTCGAAGGCGGACAGCGCGGCGGTCGAGCCGGCGCCCATCGCGACCACGATCTGCTTGTAGGGCTCGGTGGTGGCATCGCCGGCCGCAAATACTCCGGGCAGCGAGGTCTGGCCGCGGTCGTCGATCACGATCTCACCGCGCGGCGACAGCTTCACGGTGCCCTTGAGCCATTCGGTGTTCGGCAGCAGCCCGATCTGCACGAACACGCCGTCCACCGCGATATCGTGGTGCACCGTGGTGCCGCGCTCGAGGTAGCGCAGCCCGGTCAGGCGCCGGCCGTCGCCCAGCATCTCGGTGGTCTGCGCGTTCACCACGATGCTCACATTGGGCAGGCTGCGCAGCTTCTGCTGCAGCACTTCGTCGGCGCGCAGCTTGCCCTCGTACTCCAGCAGGGTGACATGCGCCACGATGCCGGCGAGGTCGATCGCGGCCTCCACCCCGGAGTTGCCGCCGCCGATCACCGCCACCGGCTTGCCTTTGAACAGCGGGCCATCGCAGTGCGGGCAGTAGGTCACGCCGCGCGTACGGTACTCGGCCTCGCCCGGCACTCCGGTCTGGCGCCAGCGCGCGCCCGGCGCCAGCACCACGCTGCGCGCGCGCAGGGTCGCGCCGCTTTCCAGTTCGACTCCAGCCAGGCCGTCGATGCCGGCTGGATGCAGGCTGCGCGCAACCTGCGAGGTGACCAGGTCCACGCCGTACTGGCGCACATGCGCTTCCAGCGCGGCGGCCAGTTGCGGGCCTTCGGTGTATTCGACCGACGGAAAGTTCTCGATGCCCAAGGTGTCCAGCACCTGGCCGCCGAAGCGCTCGGTCACCAGGCCGGTGCGGATGCCCTTGCGCGCGGCGTAGATCGCGGCCGCCGCGCCGGCCGGGCCGCCGCCGACGATCAGGACGTCGTAGGGCGCGCGATCCTGCAGCGCTTCGGCGGCGCGCGCGGCGGCACCGGTATCGAGCTTGGCGAGGATCTGTTCGACGCCCATGCGGCCGGTGTCGAACAGCTCGCCGTTGAGGTAGACGGTCGGCACCGACAGGATCTGGCGCGCCTCGACCTCGTCGCGGAACAGCGCGCCGTCGATCGCCACGTGGCGGATGCGCGGATTCAGCACGCTCATCGCGTTTAGCGCCTGGATCGTGTCCGGGCAGCTCTGGCAATGCAGCGACATGTAGGTTTCGAAGCGGTAGTCGCCGTCCAGCGCGCGCACCTGCGCGGCCAGTGCCTCGTCGATCTTGACCGGATGCCCACCGACCTGCAGCAGCGCCAGCACCAGCGAGGTGAACTCGTGGCCGAGCGGAATGCCGGCAAAGCCGACCTGCACGTCGCTGCCGGCGCGGCGGATCAGGAACGAAGGCGTGCGCGCATCGTCGCCGGCGACGCGGGTGATCTTCGGCGAGAGCGCGGCGATCTCGTCCAGCAGCGCGTCCAGTTCGCGCGCGGCCGGCGAGTCGTCCAGGCTGGCGACCAGTTCGATCGGCGCCTGCACGCGCTCCAGGTAGCCGGCCAGTTGGTCTTTCAGGTCTTGCTCGAGCATTCGGGACATCCTCGGGGGAGGGGGGCGTGGGGGGGGGGGGGCGGGAACGGCGGGTTGGAAGGGGCTGCGGCCAGCCGCACAGGGCGGCGGGGCTGGCCGCAGCCCCTTCCCGGCGCGGGAAGGGGTGCGGGCCGCGGACGGCAGCGGCCGCCCGCGGCGCGATGGTCAGATCTTGCCGACCAGGTCCAGCGACGGCTTGAGGGTCTTGGCGCCCTCGTTCCACTTGGCCGGGCACACTTCGTTCGGGTGCGCGGCCACGTACTGCGCGGCCTTCAGCTTGCGCAGGGTCTCGGTGACGTCGCGCGCGATCGCGTTGTCGTGCACTTCCATGGTCTTGATCAGGCCGTCCGGGCTGATGATGAAGGTGCCGCGCAGGGCCAGGCCCTCCTCGTCGATGTGCACGCCGAAGGCGCGGGTCAGCTGGTGGGTGGGGTCGCCGACCAGCGGGAACTTGGCCTTGCCCACCGCCGGGCTGGTCTCGTGCCACACCTTATGCGAGAAGTGGGTGTCGGTGGTGACGATGTAGACCTCGGCGCCCAGCTTCTGGAACTCGGCGTAGTGGTCGGCCGCGTCCTCGATTTCGGTCGGGCAATTGAAGGTGAAGGCCGCCGGCATGAAGATCAGCACCGACCACTTGCCGGCCAGGTCCTTGTCGGTGACTTCGATGAACTTGCCCTCGCGGTAGGCTTGCGCCTTGAACGCGGGGATGCGGGTGTTGATCAGCGGACGACGATCGGCTTGCAGGCTGTTATCGATCAGGGACATCTTTCAGACTCTCCGTGTGGTGGGGGGGATGTTGCGCTGCGCAAAATTAGCGCGCGCGATTCAATCTATCAATAAAATCGTTTCTATCATTTAAATAGCTTTTAGCTATCAATAGCGAAGAACCTCTGAAATGCGGCTTTCCAGACGCCATCTTGCGGCGATCATCACGCTTCGGTGCGGAACGTGAGCGAGGCGACGGTCGCCGGACTGCTGCGCATTCAGGCAGCGGGCATCGACCCCGTCGATGGCGAGCTGCTGCTGGCGGAGGCGCTGGGGTGCTCGCGCAGCTGGCTGTACGCGCATCCGGAAGCAGCGGTGCCAGCGCCCGCGCAGGCGCGATTCGAGGCCCTGCTGGCGGGCCGGCAGGCGGGCGAGCCGGTGGCCTATCTGCGCGGGCGGCAGGGGTTCTGGAGCCTGGAACTGGAAGTGGGCGCGGCCACCCTGATCCCGCGCCCGGAGAC
>CAYYAT010000205.1:0-3952 GCA_964469595.1 uncultured Thermomonas sp. | reverse complement strand
TCTTGGCCGCGCTGCGCAGCATCGCCGGGCCGCCGATGTCGATGTTCTCCACCGCATCGGCCAGCGTGCAGTCGGGGCGCGCCGTCACCTGCTCGAACGGATACAGGTTCAGCACCAGCAGGTCGATGGCGCCGATGCCGTGCGCGCTCATCACCGCATCGTCCACCCCGGCGCGGCCGAGCAGGCCGCCGTGCACGACCGGGTGCAGGGTCTTGACCCGACCGTCCATCATCTCGGGGAAGCCGGTGAGGTCGGCCACGTCGCGCACCGCCAGGCCCGCCTCGCGCAGCGCGCGCGCGGTGCCGCCGGTGGAGATCAGCTCCACCCCGCGCGCCGCCAGGGCGCGGGCGAGATCGAGCAGGCCGGTCTTGTCGGAAACGGAGAGCAGGGCGCGGCGAACGGTCACCGGCGCGCCGGGGAAGGCATCGGCAGACATGCAGGGGGCGGTGCGATGGGGAAGCCCGGCATTATACGGGCCGGCACCGGGCCGGCCGGGTGGGCGGCTCAGGCCAGCCCGTACTCGCGCAGCTTCTTGCGCAACGTGGCGCGGTGGATGCCCAGCATCGCGGCGGCGCGGCTCTGGTTGCCGTCGCAGTGGCGCAGGACCTCGGTGAACAGCGGGATTTCCAGCTCGCGCAGCGCGGTGTTGTACAGGTCGTCGGTGTCGCAGCCGTCCAGGTCCTGCAGGTAGCGGCGCACCGAGTGGGCCACGTGTTCACGCAGCGGCGTGCGGCCGGTGTCCTGGCGATGGCTGGATGCGTTCAAGCGGAATCCCGGTATGCAGCGCGCCGGCACCCGGACGGTGCGGCGCGGGCGGTGACTATAGCGCAGGCGCGGCGCGGGGGGTCATTCGAAGCGGAAGTCGAAGGCCACCACGTCCGGCGCCGGCTCCACCAGGTCGAACGCGATCTGGCCGGCCTGGCCGGGCTGCAGCAGGGCCGGGTGCGGCTCCGGGCCGAGGTAGTCGCGCGGCAGGAAGCGGCGGCTGCCCAGGGTGCGCCCGTTGGCATCGGCGAGCGTGAGCACCAGCGCCGGCCACGGCTGCGCCCAGCGCGCGTCGTTGCGGAAACTGGCCTGCACGCGCAGCACGCCGGGGCGGTCGGGCGGGGCGATCACGTCGCGCGAGAGCATGCTGAAGGCCCCCGGTTCGCGCCAGGCCGGCAGCGGGCAGTGCAGCAGGCCGCAGCCGGCTTCCAGCAGCGGCCGCAGGCGTGGGTTGGCGGCCAGCTGCGCGCGCTGCAGCCAGCCCAGTTGCGCCAGCAGGGCCACCGCCAGCAGTGCCAGCGCCAGCCACTCGCCGCGCCGCCGCAGCGGCGCCGGCCGCCCGCCGGTCAGGAAGCCCGGGGTGCCGGGTGCGCGGCTCATGCCGCCACCGCGGCCTGGTTGCGGATGCCGTCCAGCCGCACCCAGTCGTCCTCGCGCGCCACCTGCAGGGCATCGAACCACGGCGCGAAGCGCACCAGCAGCGCCTGTTCCTGCCCGGCGAGGATGCCGGACATCGCCAGCCGCCCGCCGGACGCGGTGCGCGCGGCGAGGGTTTCGGCCAGCGCGTCCAGCGCCGAGGCCAGGATGTTGGCGACCACCACCGGATAGCGCCCCGCGGGGGCGTCCTGCGGCAGGAAGGTGGCGATCTCCACGCCGTTGCGCTCGGCATTGTCGGCGGTGGCGGTAATTGCCTGCGGATCGTTGTCGATCCCGGTCGCGCGGGCGGCGCCCAGCTTCAGTGCGGCCAGGGCGAGGATGCCGCTGCCGCAGCCGAAGTCGAGCACGGCCTTGCCCTGCAGGTCGCCGGCCTGCGCCAGCGCGTCCAGCCAGCGCAGGCACAGGGCGGTAGTGGGATGGGTGCCGGAGCCGAATGCCAGCCCGGGGTCCAGCCGCACGATCGCCGCATCGGCGCCGGCCTCGGCGGGCAGCGGGTGGTTCCACGGCACGATCCAGGTGCGCGCGCCGAACCGCATCGGCTGGAAGCTGTCCAGCCAGGCGCGTTCCCAGACTTGATCCTCGATCCGATCGAAGCGCGCCTGCGACCAGTCCAGCGCCGGGTCGAACGCTTCCAGCGCGGCCAGCAGGAGCAGGCCGTCGGTGGCGGCGTCGAACAGCGCGCTCAGGGTCATCTGCTGCCACAGCGGCAGCTCGCCGACGCCCGGCTCGAAGATCGCCTGCTCATCGGGCTGGTCGAGGTGGGCGTCCTGCAGGGTCACCGCCAGCGCGCCCACGTCTTCCAGTGCGCGCTCGAACCGCGGGTAGTCGGCTTCGCTGCAGGGCGTGGAGAGTTGCAGATAGGGCATGGGCGGAAGGCGCGCGGAGGTCGCGCCATTCTCGCAGGTTCCGCCCGGCCCGTCCGTGGTTCGACAGGCTCGCCACGAACGGGAGAGGGCTCACAAGAACGAGAGACGGAACCGCCGCGAACGGGATGGGATCACCCTTGGAGGATGCCGCCTTGAGTGTCGTCGGAACGGCGGACTCAGCCGCCGCCGAGGATGCCCTTCAGCAGGCCCTTCATCGAGGGCTTCTTCTGCGGCGGCGGGGGGCCGTCCTCGCCGCCGTCCATGCGCGGCATGCCGCCGAAATCCAGGCCAAGCATCGCGGTGGCGGTGGAGCGGGCGCGCAGGCGCACGCTCCATTCCGGGGTCCACGGCTGCTTGGGGTCGGCCGGCCGCGGCGGGTAGGTGATCCAGCTTTCCGGGCCGTAGGCGGTCATCATCAGCATGGCCGGCATCGTCATCTGCTGCCCCCGCAGGTCGGAGGCGCCAGCGAAGATGCCCTGCGGGATGCTGCACGCGGTGGCGCTGGCGGGCAGCAGGACTTTCTGCTTGAGCCATTTGTCGAGGGTGCCGCCGCCGAGGTAGGCGTGCAGGTTGCTGCCGGCGCCGGGGACGTCGGCGCTGCTCCACACGGTGAGCGCGAACGAATGCTCGCTCAGCATCTGCATGTGCATGGCGGTAATGAAATAGGCGCGCGCGCGCTCCACCGACGGCCACTCGAGCGCGATCGCCTGGTCCAGCCCGCCCTGGGTGCGCAGCGCCAGGCGCGGCATGAAGTCGGCGGCCTGCTCGACCTGGAACTGCATCGAGGCCGGGATGCCGTCGCCGCTGATGCGGTGCTGGCCGGCCAGGCGCGCGCCGCTGGGCACCTGCTTGCCGTACTGGCGGTTCGGCCAGTACACGTAGCCGGGCTTGAGGTCGATGTCCCGATCCGGCGCGTACAGCCCTTTCGACAGGCTGCCGCTGGCTTCCACCGCGATCCCCTGCATCCCGGCCATCGGGTTCTTCGGGTCGATCGGCGTGTCGCCGCCCTTGACCTTGAACGTGGCCACCTTTGGCTGGCCAGGGCGGATGCCGCTGCCGCAGCCCCAGTATTCGCTGATCCTGACCTCGACGTCCGGCACTTTGCCGGGGCTGCTTTCACCCTTGCCGGGGGGAGAGGGTTCGAACGGCACCAGGGTCAGGGTCTTGCCGAGCTGCAGCCCGGCCGGGATCTGGTCCTCGACCGCGACGCCCGGCTTGAGCGTATTGAGCAGCGCCATGTCCAGGTATTGCCCGGTGAGGCCGCCGCTGCGGGTGGTCGGGTAGGTGGGGCGGGCCTGCTCGGCGCCGCCGATGCGGCGCGCCATGAAGCCGCCCAGGCCGCCCAGCATGCCGCCCATGTCCGGCATCCCGGCCATGTCGTGGGTGAGCACGTCGATGTACAGGTTGACCGGCGGGGCCTTGCCCTGCTGGCTGGCGGCGGGCAGCGCCAGCAGGGTGGCGGACAGCGCGAACAGCGCGGCGGTGCGGCGGTGCATGGGGGTCTCCGGAAAGCGGGGCGCTAACCGGAGAAAGCGGAAAACGGCGCGGTCGGCGGCCACCGCGCGGCGGCATAGGCCGTTTGCCGGAGGCAGGGGGAGGAGAGCCCGCCACGAAAGGGGCGGCGGGCCCGGGCGCGGATCAGAGGATCGACAGCGCCTTTTCCT
>CAYYAT010000204.1:0-3959 GCA_964469595.1 uncultured Thermomonas sp. | reverse complement strand
GCCCTTGGGCTTGCCGGTGCTGCCGGAGGTGTAGAGGATGAACAGCGGATCCTCCGCGTTCATGCGCTCCGGCTCGCAGGTTTCCGGCTGGCCATCCACCACCGCGTCGAACCAGCGGTCGCGCGGCATCTGCATGGGCACCGCGGCGCCAGTGCGGCGCACCACCAGCACGGTCTCCACCGACTGCGTGCCGGGCAGCTTTAGCGCTTCGTCCACATTCACCTTCAGCGGCACCTTGCGGCCGCCGCGCACGCCTTCATCTGCGGTAATGATGAGCTTGCTGCCGCAGTCGGCGATGCGGTCGGCGATCGAGTGCGGAGCGAAGCCGCCGAACACCACCATGTGCACCGCCCCGATGCGCGCGCAGGCCAGCATCGCCACCACCGCCTCCGGGATCATCGGCAGGTAGATCGTCACCCGGTCGCCCTTGCGCACGCCGAGATTGCGCAGCGCGTTCGCCAGCCGGCACACGCGCGCATGCAGCTCGCGGTAAGTGATGCGCTGCCCCGGCGCGGCCGGATCATCCGGCTCGAACATCAGCGCGACCTTCTCGCCATGCTCCGCGAGGTGGCGATCCAGGCAGTTCACGCTGGCGTTGAGCTCGCCGTCGGCATACCAGCGGATGCGGAACTCCCTCAGGTCGTAGCTGACGTCCTTGATCTGGGTGGGCACCTTGTACCACTCAAGGCGCTGGGCCAGACCGGCCCAGAACGCCTCGGGCGTCTGCTCCGCCTGCGCCACCGCGCGCGCCAGCGCCTCGCGGGTGGTGTTGGCCTGGGCCGCGAATGCGGCATCCACCGGGTACTGGTCGCTCATCGGGTCGTCCTCCTGCAGACACAGGCGCGGCCACCCGCGCCGGGATCGAGTGTGCCGCAGGCGGCCGCCCGCGGGGTTGGGCGAATGTTAAACCGCGTGCCAACGCCGCCGCGTCCCCGCGACGGGCTGACTTCCTGCACTGGATCGCAACATTCGCCGGCGCACGATAGGCGGGTCTCCACACCCGCGAGCCGCCCCATGCCCTCCGTTTCCCTCCGCCGTACCCCGCTGGCGATCGCCACCCTGTGCGCCGTCGCCGGCCTGACCCTGGCCGCCTGCAAGCCCGCCGAGGCCCCCAAGGCCGCCACCGCGCCGCAGGCCGCGGCCGCCCCGGCCGCGACCCCGTCGATCGGCATCGACCTCGCCGGCATGGACAGGTCGGTGGTGCCGGGCGACGACTTCTACGCCTATGCCAACGGCACCTGGCAGAAGACCGCCGAGATCCCGGCCGACCGCAGCAGCACCGGCGTGTTCTACACCGTGTTCGAGAAGGCCGAGAAGCGCCTGGCCGACCTCGTGCAGGGCCTGCAGAAGCAGAATCCGCCGGCCGGCAGCAACGCGCGCAAGATCGCCGACTACTACGCCGCCTACATGGACGAGGCCGGCATCGAGGGCCGCGGCCTGGCGCCGCTGCAGCCGACCCTGGACGCGATCGCCCGGATCGACGATCGCAAGGCGCTCTCGGCCTACCTCGGCAGCACCCTGCGCGCCGACGTGGACCCGATCAACGCCACCAACTACTACACCGAACACCTGTTCGGCCTGTTCGTGGCCGCCGGCCTGGACGACCCCGGCAAGAACGTCGGCTACCTGCTGCAGGGTGGCCTGGGCATGCCCGACCGCGAGTACTACCTCTCCTCCGACCCGGCGATGGCCAAGAACCGGCAGGCCTACAAGGCCTACATCGCGGCCCTGCTGAAGCAGGCCGGCACGCCGGAGGCGGAGGCGAAGAAGCAGGCCGATGCGATCTTCGGCCTGGAGATGCAGATCGCCAAGGCGCAGGCCAGTGTGGTGGACACCCAGGACATCCACAAGGCCAACAATCCGTGGCCCACCGCCGAGCTCGGCAAGCGCGCGCCGGGCATCGACTGGCCGGCCTTCCTCGAAGCCGCGCAGCTGTCCGCGCAGCCGACCTTGGTGGCGTGGCAGCCGGAGGCGGTGAAGAAGCTGTCGGCGCTGGTCGCCAGCGCGCCGCTGCCGGTGTGGAAGGACTACCTGCGCTTCCATGCGATCAGCCACAACGCCGCGCTGCTGCCCAAGGCCTACGCCGACCTGCGCTTCGGTTTCTACGGCACCCAGCTGTCCGGCGCCACCCAGCAGCGCGACCGCTGGAAGCGCGCGCTGGCCGCCACCAACGACGCGCTTGGCGATGCCATCGGCCAGCTGTACGTGAAGCAGTACTTCCCGGCCAGCTCCAAGGCGCAGGTGGAGGCGATGGTGGCCAACATCCTGGCCGCGTTCCGCGACGGCGTGGACCAGCTCGCGTGGATGAGCCCGCAGACCAAGGCCGAAGCCAAGCAAAAGGCCGAGAGCATGCGGGTGATGGTCGGCTACCCCGACCACTGGCGCGACTATTCCTCGCTGGAAGTAAAGCCGGACGACGCCCTCGGCAACGCCCAGCGCGCGGCGCTGGCCGAATACCGCCACCAGCTGGCCAAGCTGGGCCAGACCCCGGACCGCGGTGAGTGGTGGATGACCCCGCAGACGGTGAACGCGGTGAACCTGCCGCTGCAGAACGCGATGAACTTCCCGGCCGCGATCCTGGAGGCGCCGTTCTTCGACCCGCACGCGGATGCCGCCGCCAACTACGGCGCGATCGGCGCGGTGATCGGCCACGAGATCAGCCACGGCTTCGACAACCTCGGCGCCGAGTTCGATGCCCAGGGCCGCCTGCACAACTGGTGGACACCGCAGGACGCGGCCCACTTCAAGGCCGCCACCGAGAAGCTGGTCAAGCAGTACGACGCCTACGAGGCGCTGCCGGGCCTGCACATCAACGGCCAGCAGACGCTGGGCGAGAACATCGCCGACGTGGCCGGCCTGCAGGCGGCGCTGGCGGCCTACCACAAGTCGCTGGGCGGCAAGCCGGCGCCGGTGATCGACGGCCTCACCGGCGACCAGCGCTTCTTCATCGCCTTCGCCCAGGCCTGGCGCACCAAGATGCGCGATGCCGCCCTGCGCGCGCAGGTGGTCGGCAACGAGCACGCGCCCGGCCCGTGGCGCGCGCTGACCGTGCGCAACCTGGACGACTGGTACCCGACCTTCGACGTGAAGGATGGTCAGAAGCTGTACCTGGCCCCGGACGCGCGGGTGAAGATCTGGTAAGCGGCCGCGCCCGCTGCGGTACCCCCGGACGCCGGCCTCGCGCCGGCGTCCGGCTTTCCGGGACCGGCGCGGGCGCGACACGATGCCCCCCGCGACAAGCTCGCCGCAAACGAAAACGCCCGGCACGGGGCCGGGCGTTTCGGCTCACGCGTGGGCGTGGCTTTAGAGCGGGCGGACCTGCTCGGCCTGCATGCCCTTCTGGCCCTTCACGGCCACGTAGGAGACCTTCTGGCCTTCCTGCAGGGACTTGAAGCCCGAGGTTTCGATCGAACGGAAATGGACGAACAGGTCGTCGCCACCGCCATCCTGGGTGATGAAGCCAAAGCCCTTGGCATCGTTGAACCACTTCACGGTACCGGTTTCGGTATTGGACATCGCAATTGCTCCTTGTAACGGATGAAGCCGCGGGTGCGGCGGGAACGCTGGCGCCAAGGAGAATTGAGAAGCGGGTGTAACGATGCAGAGGAACGAGCGACTGCAACATCAGGCCACGATTCAAGGTGACCCTTGTCATTCAGCCCGACCACGGTAGGCGCATCGGGGGCGGAAAGCAAACCGGCGCGCGGACGCGGTTCAGGCTTGGGCGCTGGCGCGCGGGGCCCGGAACCGCCGAAACGGCCGCTCAGCGCGGCGGCGCGGCCAGTTCGCGGGCGTCCAGCACGCCGTCGCGGTTGGCGGCCTGGCGCTGCAAGCGTTCGGCCAACTGCGCGCGATCCGCGTGCCGGGTGAGCGCCCGGCCCGTGCCGCCCGGCAGCTCGTCGGCCTGCAGCACGCCGTCGTGGTTGCGGTCCATGCGATCGAAGGCGTAGCCCATCCAG
>CAYYAT010000203.1:0-4006 GCA_964469595.1 uncultured Thermomonas sp. | reverse complement strand
CGCGCGCTGCAGGACGCGCTGGAAGCCCAGCGTGGGCTGGGTGTCGCGGCCGTCATCCTCGGGCAGGCGGTTGACCGAGACCTCGATCGCGTTCTCCAGCTCATCGCGCAGGCGCGGCAGGTCGGCGTTGACCGCGCGCAGCACCGCCTCCGCCGATGGGTTGTCCAGCAGCGCCAGCAGCAGGTGTTCGACCGTCATGAACTCATAGCGCGCTTCGCGGGCGCGCTTGTAGCACTGGCCGATGGTTTGCTCGAGGTCCTTGCTGAACATGGGGAGTGCTCTTGGGGGAGGCGTGCTTCCTATGTAAGGCGCATTCCCCGCCGGCACAAGCCCCCGGATGGGCTAGCTGCGTTCCATCGTGCACAACAGCGGATGCTGGTTAAGGCGGGCGTATTCATTGACCTGGGCCACCTTGGACTCGGCGATCTCGCGGGTGTACACCCCGCACACGCCGCGCCCGCGGGTATGCACGTGCAGCATCACCTGGGTGGCCTTCTCGAGATCCAGGGCGAAGAACTGCATCAGTACGTCCACCACGAAGTCCATCGGGGTGTAGTCGTCGTTCAGCAACAGGACGGTGTAGAGCGGCGGCCGGGTCACCTCCGGGCGCGCCGGCGCCACCGCCACCCCGTGTTCGGGCTGCTGGTGCTGCGGCTTGTCGGGCTGGGTTGGCATGCGCCAATTATACGAAGCCGGCCGATGGACGGAGCCGGCACGCATGCGGACAATGCCGGTATGTCCGACCTCCCCGTGCCTGCCCCGCCCTGGCAACCCGATGTCACCGTCGCCACCGTGGTGGTGCGTGACGGCCTGCTGCTGTGCGTGGAGGAGCGCGCCGACCGCCGCCTGGTGCTGAACCAGCCGGCCGGCCACCTGGAACCGGGCGAGAGCCTGCAGGAGGCCGCGCTGCGCGAAACCCGCGAGGAAACCGGTTGGGAGGTGCGCCTGACCCATCTGGTCGGCACCTACCAGTGGCGCGCGCCCGAAAGTGGCCGCCACTACCTGCGCTTCGCCTTCGCCGCCGAGCCGCTGCGGGAAATATCCGGCGCGGTCCTGGACGCCGGCATCGTGCGCACCCTGTGGCTCAGCCCCACGCAGTTGCAGTTGGAGGCCGCGCGCCACCGCAGCCCGCTGGTCTGGCGCACGGTGGCCGACTACCTCGGTGGCAGCCGCTACCCGCTGGCGCTGGCGCGGCAGATCCCATGAGCCCTGCCGCGCGCATCGTCGTCGGCGTGTCCGGCGGCGTGGATTCATCGGTCGCCGCCCTGCTGCTGCGCGATACCGGCTGGGACGTCACCGGCCTGTTCATGCAGAACTGGGCCGATGACGGCAGCGGCGAGTGCCGGGCCGAGGAGGATCGCCGCGACGCGTGGCGGTCTGCGGCGCACTCGGCATCCCGATCCGCTTCCGCGACTTCTCTCTACAAAACTGGGACGGGGTGTTCCGGAATTTCCTCGCCGAATACGCGGCCGGCCGCACGCCGAACCCGGACGTGCTGTGCAACCGCGAGGTCAAGTTCAAGCATTTCCTCGACGCCGCACGCGAGCTCGGCGCCGAGACCATCGCCACCGGCCACTACGCGCGGGTACAGCACCAGGACGGCCGGTTCCAGCTCCTGCGTGCGGTGGATCGCAGCAAGGACCAGAGCTATTTCCTGCACCAGCTGGGGCAGGCGCAGCTGGCCGCCACCCGCTTCCCGCTGGGCGAGCTGCACAAGAGCGAGATCCGCCGCATCGCCGCCGAGCATGGCCTGCGCACGGCCGGAAAAAAGGATTCCACCGGCATCTGCTTCATCGGCGAACGCGATTTCCGCAGCTTCCTGGCGCAGTACCTGCCGGCGCAGGAAGGCGAGCTGCGCACCCCCGACGGTTTCCGGATCGGCACCCATCCCGGGGTGTTCTATTTCACCCTCGGCCAGCGCGAAGGGCTGGCGATCGGCGGCGTGCGCGGGCGTCCGCAGGCGCCATGGTTCGTGGTGGCCAAGGACGTGGCGCGCAACATCCTGTACGTCGACCAGGGCCACGACAGCCCGTGGCTGCAGTCGCGCATGCTGCGCAGCGAGGCCGCGCACTGGATCGCCGGCAGTCCGCCAGCCGCACGTTTCTCCTGCACCGCGCAGACCCGCTACCGCCAGCCGGACGAGCCCTGCGAGGTCGAGGTCCGCGACGACGGCAGCCTGTCGGTGCGCTTCGAGCATCCGCAGCGCGCGGTCACGCCCGGCCAATCGGTGGTGCTCTACGATGGCGAGGCGTGCCTGGGCGGTGCCGTGATCGCCGCCACCGACGCCCCCGTTCCCGACCCGAAGCCATGAAGACCGCATGACCCATCCCTACCAAGACCGTGTGCTGGCCCTGGCCGGACTGCTGCAGGCGCTGGCGCAGGTGCGCCGGATCGCCGACACCGGCCAATCCGACCAGGTGCAGGTACAGACCGCGCTGGAGAGCGTGTTCCGGATCGACGCCCGCGACACCGAGAGCGTGTTCGGCAGCGCGCGCGAGCTGCGCATCGGCCTGCGCCAGCTGCGCGACTACCTGGCCAATGGCAGCAAGGACGAAGCGCTGGGCAAGCTGGCGCTGGCCGTGCTGCAGCTGGAACGCCGCTTTGTCCGCAACACGGCGATCACGGATAAGGTGCAGGCCGGGCTGCGCCGGATCGCGCCGCGCGCGGACTCCCTCGGCAGCGCGCACCCGGACGTGATCACCGACCTCGCCCGCCTGTACGCCGACACCCTGAGCACGCTGCGCCCGCGGGTGATGGTGCAGGGCAACCCGCACTACCTCGGCCAGGCCGGGGTGGTGGCGGAAATCCGCGCCCTGCTGCTGGCGGCGCTGCGCGCCGCCGTGCTGTGGCGCCAGCTCGGCGGCAGCCTGTGGGATTTCGTGTTCGCCCGCCGCCAGATGGCGGCCGCGCTGGATGCGCTGCTGGAGTGATATCCCGGCGGCAAATGCCGGCGCCGGCCAGCGCCGCGATCACCGAAAGCGAAACACCCGGCAGCGATGCCGGGCGTTTCGTCGTACGGGATCAATGAATGGCGATCAGGCCGCGACCGAATCCGCCACCTGCCGGTACTCCTCGATCTGGTCGAAGTTCATGTAACGGTAGATCGCATCGCCGTTGGCGTTGACCACGCCGATGTCGGCCAGGTACTCCTCGCGGGTCGGGATGCGGCCCAGGCGCGAGCAGATCGCCGCCAGCTCGGCCGAGCCCAGGTAGACGTTGGTGTTGCGGCCCAGGCGGTTGGGGAAGTTGCGGGTGCTGGTGGACATCGCGGTGCTGCCCTCGCGGATCTGCGCCTGGTTGCCCATGCACAGCGAGCAGCCCGGCATCTCCATGCGTGCACCGGCGCTGCCGAAGGTGCCGTAGTGGCCTTCGTTGGTCAGCTCGGCGGCGTCCATCTTGGTGGGTGGTGCGATCCACAGGCGCGTGGGGATGTCGCGCTTGCCTTCCAGCAGCTTGGCCGCGGCACGGAAGTGGCCGATGTTGGTCATGCACGAGCCGATGAACACTTCGTCGATCTTGGCGCCGGCCACGTCGGACAGGGTCTTGGCATCGTCCGGGTCGTTCGGGCAGCACACGATCGGCTCGACGATCTCGTCCATGTCGATCTCGATCACCGCGGCGTACTCGGCATCCGCGTCCGGCTCCAGCAGCTGCGGGTTGGCCAGCCACGCCTCCATCTTGGCGATGCGGCGCTGCAGGGTGCGGGCGTCCTGGTAGCCCTCGGCGATCATCCACTTCAGGAGGGTGATGTTGCTGGTGAGGTATTCGATGATCGGGGCCTTGTCCAGGCGCACGGTGCAGGCGGCGGCGGAGCGCTCGGCGGAGGCGTCGGCCAGCTCGAACGCCTGCTCCACCTTCAGGTCGGGCAGGCCTTCGATCTCGAGGATGCGGCCGGAGACGATGTTCTTCTTGCCCTTCTTCTCGACGGTGAGGAGCCCTTGCTGGATCGCGGAGTAGGGGATGGCATTGACGAGATCGCGCAGCGTGATGCCGGGCTGCATTTCGC
>CAYYAT010000202.1:0-4038 GCA_964469595.1 uncultured Thermomonas sp. | reverse complement strand
AGGCGAAGGCCATCGCCTCCACGAAATCCGGGTCCAGCCCGTGCAGCGCGCTGGATTCGATCATCGCCTGCGGAATGGCCTCGGCCAGCGCCGCCAGCAGGCGCGGATTGTGCACCCCGCCGCCGCACACGATCACCCGCCGCGTGTGCGGCTGGGTAGCCTGCAGCGCGGCGGCCACGCTGTGCGCGGTCAGTGCCAGCAGCGTCGCCTGCACGTCGGCCGGGGGTTCATCGCCGGCCAGCGCGGCCTCGACCCAGTCGAGATGAAACTGGTCGCGCCCGGTGGACTTGGGCGGTGGCGCGGCGAACCACGGCTCGGCGAGCAGCCGCGCCAGCAGCGCGGGATCGACGCGGCCCTGCGCCGCGAAGGCACCGCCAGCGTCGAACGGCTGGCCGGTGTGGCGCAGGCACCAGGCATCCATCAGTCCGTTCGCTGGACCTGTGTCGAAGCCGCGCACGTCGCCATGCGCCGGCAGCAGGGTGAGGTTGGCGATGCCGCCGAGGTTGAGGACCACGCGGTCCTCGTTCGGCGTGTGCAGGGTGGCGGCGTGGAACGCGGGCACCAGCGGCGCGCCATGGCCGCCGGAGGCGACGTCGCGGCGGCGGAAGTCGGCCACCACCGGCAGCCCACAGCGCTCGGCCAGGGTGGAGGGGTCGCCCAGCTGCAGGGTGAACGGCAGCGGCCCCTGCGGGCGATGGCGCAAGGTCTGCCCGTGCGAGCCGATCGCCGCGATCGCCTCGCGCGCGACGCCGGCGGCGGCGATGCTGGCATTGGCGGCGTCCGCGAACGCGCGCCCGATGCGCACATCCAGTTCGCCCACCTCGTCCAGGGTCAGCGCCTGCGCCTGCTGGCCCAGCGCGACCAGGCGCGCGCGCAGCGCGGCATCCCAGCCGTGGGTGCGGCCGTGCAGCAGTTCCGGGCGCGCGTGCGGCCCGTCGCCATGGAAACGCACCAGCGCGGCATCGATGCCGTCGGCGCTGGTGCCCGAGATCAGGCCGAGGAAGAGTTCGGCGCGGGAGGGATGCGCGGACATGCCGCGCAGTATCGCATCGGCCAGGATCAGCCGCGGCTGCGCTTGCCAGCGGCCTTGCCCTTGGCCTTCGCGGCGGCGGGCGCGGCGCTGGCCACGCGGCTGCCGTCATCGAGCTGGAACACCACGTCCTCGACCTCGTGGATCTTCTCCAGCGCGCGGTGGGTCTCGCTCTTGAAGGCCACCAGGTCTGCGCCGGACAGCGGCGCCGGCGGCGGCAGGGTCATCTTCAGCGGGTTCATGTGCACGCCGTTGACCCGGAATTCGTAGTGCAGGTGTGGCCCGGTGGCCAGCCCGGTGCTGCCCACGTAGCCGATCACCGTGCCCTGCGCGATGCGCTGGCCGACGTGGATCTTGGCGAACCGCGACATGTGCCCGTACAGGGTGGTCTTGCCGCCGCCGTGGTCGAGGATGACCACGTTGCCGTAGCCGCCCTGGCGGCCGACGAAAGCCACCCGGGCATCGCCCGCGGCCTGGATCGGGGTGCCGGTGGCGGCCGCGTAGTCCACGCCCTTGTGCATGCGGAACGCACCGAGGATCGGGTGGTTGCGACCGCCGAAGCCGGAGGTCAGCCGCGCGTACGGGATCGGCATGCGGATGAAGGGGCGCTTGAGCGAGCGGCCGTCCGGGGTGAAGTACTCCGGCTTGCCGTCGCGCATGAAGCGGAACGCGCTCTTGAGCTTGCCGTCCACGGTGAACGTGGCCGCCAGCACCGGCCCGGTGTTGACCAGCACGCCATTCTTCCAGGTCTGGTCCACCACCACGCTGAAGCGGTCGTTTTCGCTCAGGTCCGAATCGAAGTCGATGTCGTACTTGAACATCTCATCGGTGAGCTGGTTCAGCTGCGCGGTGCCCAGCCCGAGTTTGCGCGCGGAGGCGAACAGCGACTTGCCCACTTCGCCGGTCAGCACCACCGTGCGGGTGGTGATCTCCACCGGCACCGCGCGCTCGCGCAACGCGTCGCCGTCGAACTCGAGCTCGATCGGCAGCTCGCCGATCCCCGGGCCCGGCTCCAGGCGCATCGCGCGCACGCTGCCGTCCGCGGGCAGGTTGAAGCTCAGCTCGGTGCCCGGGCGCAGCTTGCGCAGGGTCGGCTTGATCTTCGGGTGCTGCATCACCCGCGCCAGCTGGTCGTAGGGGATGCCCAGTTCCTCGAACACGCCGCTCAGGGTCTGGCCGGGCTTGAGCGTCACCGTCTGCCAGTGGTCGTCGGTGGCCTTGCTTGCGCGCCGCGACAGCTTCGGCAGGGTCAGCTGCAGCGTCATCTTCTGCAGCTGCGGGCCGCCGCGGGTGTCGAGCACGCTGGAGAAGCCGGGCACGATCGCGGCCAGCAGCACGCCGATGGTGGTCAGGACGCTGGCATGGGCCCACTGGCGGCGCGACCAGCGGCCCTTGAACGGATGTGGTCCGACGGGGGCGGAACGACGGTCGGCATTGACGCGCGCGCGCTCGATGTTGCCCTGGAGCACGGCGTCATGGTTCGAATCCGTCATATGATCGTCCCTCTGCGTCGCGAAAGCATCGACGCGCTACCATAGACACGCGTGAAAGGTGCGTCAACCCGTTGAATCTGCGAAAGTTTTTCTGCTTCACGGTTTAACGCCCGGTTAACGCCAGCCCCCACAAACATGAATGCGGCACCTGTGGCCGCCGGAGAGAAGTGCCCGTGTCCGACCCCGTCACCGCCGATGCCGCTTCGGCCCTTGCCCTGATCGCCCGCGGCAGCGAGGAAATCCTCAAGCGCGAAGAGCTGCAGGCGCGCCTGGCGCTCGGCCGTCCGCTGCGAATCAAGGCCGGCTTCGATCCCACCGCGCCCGACCTCCATCTCGGTCACACCGTGCTGCTCAACAAGATGCGCCAGTTCCAGGATCTCGGGCACCAGGTGATCTTCCTGATCGGTGACTTCACCGGGATGATCGGCGACCCCACCGGCAAGAGCGCCACCCGCAAGCCGCTGACCCGCGAGGACGTGCTGACCAACGCGCAGACCTACGCCGAGCAGGTGTTCAAGGTGCTCGACCGCGAGCGCACCGAGGTGCGCTTCAACAGCGAGTGGTTCGGGCAGATGGGCGCCGCCGACATGATCCGGCTCGCGGCCCAGCACACCGTGGCGCGCATGCTCGAGCGCGACGACTTTGCCAAGCGCTATGCGGCGCAGCAGCCGATCGCCATCCACGAGTTCCTGTATCCGCTGGTGCAGGGCTACGACTCGGTCGCGCTGAAGGCCGACGTCGAGCTGGGTGGCACCGACCAGAAGTTCAATCTGCTGATGGGACGCGGCCTGCAGGAGCACTACGGGCAGCCGCCGCAGGTGGTGCTCACCATGCCGCTGCTGGAAGGGCTGGATGGCGTGCACAAGATGAGCAAATCGCTGGGCAACTACATCGGCATCAATGAACCGGCGATCGACATCGTCACCAAGACCATGAAGATCGGCGATGCGCTGATGTGGAAGTGGATCGACCTGCTTAGTTTCGAGATCGGCATCGACGAGGCGAAGAGGTTGCGCGAAGAGGTTGCGGCCGGCATGAATCCGCGCGACGTCAAGTTGCGGCTGGCGCGCGAGCTGGCGGCGCGTTTCCACGGTGCGGAGGAGGCCGAGCGCGCGATCGCCGGCTGGCACGCCGCGGTGCGCGGCGAGGGCGACCTGTCCAGCCTGCCGCTGCAGGACGTGGTGGTGCCGGCGGAGGGGCTGCGGATCGCCGCGCTGCTGGTCGCGGCCGGGCTGATGCCCAGCAACTCCGAGGCCAACCGCAAGCTCAGGGAGCACGCCGTGCGCGTGGGTGGCGAGGTATTCGAGGATGCGACCCGCGTCTTCCTGCCGGGCTTCGAAGGCGTGCTGGCGGTAGGCAAGCGCAACTTCGCCCGCGTGCGCCTGATTGCCGGCGGATGAACCGTGTTCGACGTGCCTGCGAGGCATGAACGCGCGCGCAATGCACGACCCATTGCAGTGACGTCAAGACTTCCCAAGCGAGGATGGATGGAGGAAGATGCGCGCCCTTGCCGAG
>CAYYAT010000201.1:0-4055 GCA_964469595.1 uncultured Thermomonas sp. | reverse complement strand
CGTACCGCCACGCCCTGCAGGTCGAGCAGGGTGGCCAGGTCGTGCGCATGCGCGCCTTCGACCAGGAACGAGACCACCGCCGCCTTGTGCGGCGCGGTGCCGAAGATGCGCACGCCGTCCACGCGCTGCAGTTCCTCGGTGAAGTGCGCCAGCAGTTGCTGTTCGCGGGCGGCGATGTGGTCGCGGCCGAGGCCGTCCAGGTAGTCGACCGCCGCGCCAAGGCCGACGAAGCCGGCGATGTTGGGGGTGCCCGCCTCGAACTTGTGCGGCGCGTCGTTGAACACCGTGCCGTCGAAGCTGACCTCCTTGATCATCTCGCCGCCGCCCAGGAACGGCGGCATCTCCTGCAGCAGCTCGCGGCGCGCCCACAGCGCGCCGGTGCCGGTGGGGCCGCACATCTTGTGGCCGGTGACGGCGTAGAAGTCGCAGCCGATGGCGGCGACGTCCAGCGCCAGGTGCGGCGCGGCCTGCGAGCCGTCGATGACGCTGACGATGCCGCGCCGGCGCGCTTCGCGGCAGATATCGCGCACCGGGTTGACCGTGCCCAGTACGTTGGAGACGTGGGTCAGCGCCAGCAGCTTCACGTCCGCGGTCATCGCCGCGTGCAGCGCGTCCATGTCCAGGCTGCCGTCCGCGGTGATCTCGGCCACGCGGATGCGGGCGCCGGTGCGTTCGGCGACCAGCTGCCACGGCACGATGTTGGCGTGGTGCTCCATGCGCGAGACCAGGATCACGTCGCCGGCCTTCAGCCGCGGCAGCGCCCACGAGTAGGCCACCAGGTTGATGGCGAAGGTGGTGCCGCTGCACAGCACCAGCTCGTTGGCGCGCACGTTGAGGAAGCGCGCCAGCTTGGTGCGCGCGCCTTCGTAGGCGTCGGTGGCCTCGGTCCCCAGCGCGTGCACCGCGCGGCTGACGTTGGCGTTGTAGCGGCGGTAGAACTCATCGACCGCGCCGATCACCGGCAGCGGCTTCTGCGCGGTGTTGGCGTTGTCGAAGTACACCAGCGGCTTGCCGTTGACCTCGCGCATCAGCAGCGGGAAGTCGGTACGCACGCGCTCCCAGTCGGGGGCGCTGCCGGTGTCGGGGAGGGGGCGCGGGGAGGAAAGGTTCATGCCATGCCTGCCTGGTGCAGTGCCTGGCCCAGGTGCTGGACCAGCTGCCCGGTGAGGGTGTCGTCCACGGCGGCCAGCGGCTCGTGGCAGAACGCGGTGCTGAGCATGGCGCGCGCCTGCTCGGCCGGCACCCCGCGCGAGCGCAGGTAGAACAGCGCGTTGGCGTCGAGCTGGCCGACGGTGGCGCCGTGCGCGGCCTTGACCTCGTCGGCGTCGATCACCAGCGTGGGCTGGGTATCGATCTCGGCGTCGGCGGACAGCAGCAGGTTCTTGTTGGACAGGTTGGCGTCGGTGCCGTCGGCGCCCTCGCGGATATGAATGCCGCCGTGGAACACGACCCGGCTGCGGTTGGCCGCCACGCCCCGCCACAGCAGCTCGGCGCGGGTGTCGCGGGCGATGTGCTCGATGCCCAGGCGGGTGTCGATGTGGCGGCGGCCGGTGCCCAGCAGCACGCCATTGGCGACCAGCAGGGCGTTGTCGCCTTCCAGGCGCACGTTGAGTTCATGGCGGCTCAGCGCGGCGCCCAGTTCCAGGTCGATGCGGCGGTACTCCGCATCGCGCGCCAGCACCGCGTCGGTGCGCAGCAGCGCGGTGGCGCGCGCGCTGTCGGCCTGCACGCGGGCATGCGCGAGCCGCGCGCCCTGCGCCAGGTGGACATGCACCAGGGTGTTGTCCAGGTGCGCGCTGTCGCCGGCCTGCAGGTGGTGTTCGACCAGGTCCAGCGACGCGCCACGGCGCAGTTCGACCAGGTGCCGGTGATGCCAGGCGATGTCGGTCGCATCCCGGGTCGCGGCCGCGGTCGTGGCATCGGCGTGCGCGGCGGCCAGCGGCGCGCTGACGAACACCAGGTGCAACGGCGTCGTCGCGGCGATGCCCTCGGCCACCTGCACCAGCACGCCCTCGTCGGCGAGCGCGGCGTTGAGCTGGGCGAACACCTCCTCGGCGCGGTCGAAGCGGCGGCCCAGGAAGCCGGCGGCCAGCGGCTCGTCGCGGCGTACCGCCGACAGCGTGCGCACCTGGACGCCGGTGTCCAGCCCTGACAGGTCGCTGTGGGCGTCGCTGGGGCGACCGTTGACGAAGACCAGCCGCGGCGCCGGGATGGCGGCCAGCAGTGCGGCGTCGATGGCCGGCGCCTGCAGCGGCGCGGCACCGAAGCTGCGGCGTTCGAGCTGGCGCAGCGAGGTGTACTTCCAGGCTTCGCTGCGCGCGGCGGGCAGGCCGCTGCGCAGCGCGGCATCGAGCGCGGCACGACGCTCGTCGTTGCCGCAGAACGCGGCGGCCAGCGATTGCAGGAGCGGGCTCATTACTTGGCCGCCTCGCGCACCACGCGGTCCTTGAGGAAGTCGTAGCCGTGCGCTTCCAGTTCCAGCGCCAGCGCCGGGCCGCCACTCTTGACGATGCGGCCATCGGCCAGCACGTGCACCACGTCCGGCTTGATGTAGTCCAGCAGGCGCTGGTAGTGGGTGATGACCAGGAACGAGCGCCCGGCGCTGCGCAGCGCGTTGACGCCCTCGGCCACGGCCTTGAGCGCGTCGATGTCCAGGCCCGAGTCGGTCTCGTCCAGGATCGCCAGCTTCGGCTCCAGCACCGCCAGCTGGAAGATCTCGTTGCGCTTCTTCTCGCCGCCGGAGAAGCCTTCGTTGACGCCGCGGTGCAGCAGCTCGTCCTTCAGGTGCAGCACGGCCAGCTTCTGCCGCACCAGCTTGAGGAACTGCATCGAATCGAGTTCTTCCTCGCCGCGCGCCTTGCGCTGGGCGTTGAGCGCGGCGCGCAGGAAATAGGTGTTGTTCACGCCCGGGATCTCCACCGGGTACTGGAACGCCAGGAACAGGCCGGCGGCGGCGCGCGCCTCCGGCTCCAGCTCCAGCAGGTCGTTGCCTTCGAAGCGCACGCTGCCCGCGGTGACCTCGTAGCCATCGCGGCCGGACAGCACATTGCCCAGCGTGGACTTGCCGGCGCCGTTCGGGCCCATGATGGCGTGGACTTCGCCGGGCTTCACGTCCAGCGACAGGCCCTTGAGGATTTCCTTGCCGGCGATGCTTGCGTGGAGGTTTTCGATCTTCAACATGAGGGTGCGGTCTTCAAATTTGAATGTGGGGCAGGGCGATCAGAGCTCGCCTTCGGCGCGATCGAGGAAGGTGGCGCGCAGCCAGCCGGTGCGCTGCCGGGTGAGCTCGGCCTTGTTGGCCGAATACAGCATCGGGTACATCGAGCCGTACAGAACGCGCGGGTTCTCGTCCTTGCCCACCGGGTAGCGTGCCTGGATGTCGGCGTCGCGCAGCTGGATCCACAGGCGCTGGGCGTCGCGCAGCCTGGCGATGGCCACCGGCTGGCCCTGCAGCTTCTGCATCACCTGCCGGTACACGGCGTTGAGCTCGGCATCGCTGGCGTCGGCTTCACGCGCGGCGCATTCGTTGATGTCCAGCTGGGTGCGGGCACCGTCGCAGGCCTTGCCCGGCGACGCGGCCGAGGCAGCGGCTGGCAGCAATGCCAGCAGGAGCAGGGGCAGGCGACTCATCCGACCGAGCCTTCCAGCGACACTTCCAGCAGCTTCTTGGCCTCCACGGCGAACTCCATCGGCAGCTCCTTGAACACCTGCTTGCAGAAGCCGTCGACGATCATCGACACCGCGTTCTCCTGGTCGATGCCGCGCGCGCGGCAGTAGAACAGCTGGTCGTCGGAGATCTTGGAGGTGGTGGCCTCGTGCTCGACGGTGGCGGTGGGGTTCTTCACCTCGATATAGGGGAAGGTATGCGCGCCGCATTTCTTGCCGATCAGCAGCGAGTCGCACTGGGTGTAGTTGCGCGCGCCGTCGGCGCTGGCAGCGACCTTGACCAGGCCGCGGTAGGTGTTCTGGCCACGGCCGGCGCTGATGCCCTTGGAGACGATCTTGCTCTTGGTGCGCTTGCCGACGTGGATCATCTTGGTGCCGGTGTCGGCCTG
>CAYYAT010000200.1:0-4074 GCA_964469595.1 uncultured Thermomonas sp. | reverse complement strand
GTACTCCGCCAGCAGCTGGTTGAAGCCGGCGTACACGTAGCGGCTCTGGTGGCTGGCGTTGCGTTTGCCCATCCGCTGGTCCAGGGCGTTCACCGTGTAGGTCGTGGTCATGCCCTGCGCCGTGTGGCCGGCCAGGCGGCCGAAGGGATCATACGCCAGGGTGTGCGGGATGCCCGCGGCATCGGTGTACGCCGTGACGTTGCCGGTGGCATCGTAGGTGAACCCGCGGCTGCCCCCGCCCGTGGCCGCCTGCAGTAGGCGGTTGCCGCTGGCGGCGTAGGCGTAGCCCGTCGTGCTCGCCGGCAATCCGCGCGATCACTCCATCAGCATCAGCCGCTACCTCCATATTCCCCCCTCGCCCGCGGCCGCGGGCTGGTGGCGAGGGCAAAGGCTTCGCCGTCGAGGCTGAGGTTGGGGTTGTAGGCGGGGTCGTCGTCGAGCAGCGCGCCCCAGCGCTGGCACATGAGACCGGCCTCGCGCTGCAGGCGGGCGCGCCAATCAGCCGAGCAGGGCCTCCAGCGCCGCCATGCGCACAGCGACGCCGTTCGCGACCTGGGCGAGGACGCGCGACTGCGGGCCGTCGGCGACGGCGTCGGTGATTTCCACGCCGCGGTTCATCGGGCCGGGGTGCATGACGATGGCGTCCGGCGCGGCGCGGCGCAGGCGAGCTTCGGTGAGGCCGTAGGCGTGGTGGTAGTCGTCGAGCGACGTGATCAACCCTTCGGCCATGCGTTCGCGCTGCAGGCGCAGCATCATCACCGCGTCCACGCCGTCCAGCGCGGCATCGAGGTCGTGGCTGATCGCGCAGCCGGCCAGGGTGTCGTCGTCCGGCAGCAGGGCCGCCGGGCCGCACACGCGGATCTCGCCACAGCCCAGCGCGCGCAGGGCATGCAGGTCGCTGCGCGCGACCCGCGAGTGCCTCACGTCGCCGACGATCACCACCTTCAGCCTGGAGAAGTCCTCGCCCTTGGCCTGGCGGAGGGTGAGCATGTCCAGCAGACCCTGGGTGGGATGGTGGCTGCGGCCATCGCCGGCGTTGAGCACGGCCACCCCGGGCTGCGCCGCCTCGGCCAGCGCCGCCACCGCGCCGTCGGCCTTGTGACGCACCACGAAGCCGCGCACGCCCATCGCCTGGATGGTGCGGAAGGTATCGAGGTCGGTCTCGCCCTTGGTGATGGAGGCGGTGGAGGCGTCGAAATTGAGCACGTGCGCGCCCAGCCGCTGCGCCGCCAGCTGGAAGCTCAGGCGGGTGCGGGTGGAAGGCTCGAAGAACAGCGTGCACACCGCCACCCCGGCCAGCGCGGCGGGCGCCTGCGCGCCCTCGGCGAACATCTGCGCGCGGCGCAGCAGGGTGTCAAGGCGTGCGGCCGGCAGGCGGGCGAGATCGAGCAGGTGGCGGGGGCGGTCGGCGGTGGGCGGATTCATGCGGGCGCGTGGTCGGGGCGGCAGGGAAACGAAGGGATCAGGGAAGCGGGTGGGCATCGCGCGGCGCGGCCAGCCAGCGCTCGACGATCACTGCCGCGGCCACTGCGTCCAGCACCTCGGCATCGCGCCGCTTGCGGCGGCCATCGGCACGGGCGGCGGCGAACCGGCGCGCGGCCTCCTGCGAGCTGTTGCGTTCATCGACCATCACCACCGGCAGCCCGCTGCGGCGCTGAAGCTCCAGCGCGAACGCGCGCGCGGCCTTGCGGATCGGCTGGTCGCCGCCGTCCAGGGTCATGGGATCGCCGACCACCAAGCCGTCCGGGCGCCACTGCCGCAGCAGGCGCTCGGCCTGCGCCCAGTCCGGGCCGGCGGCATGGACGTCGATCACCGCGACCGCGCTGGCGTTGCCGGTGAGCGCGTTGCCCACCGCCACGCCGATCCGGCGCATGCCGACGTCGAACCCCAGCACCGTGCTGTCGGCGCGGATGGCGGGCGCGGCGGCGGGCGGCGTGCTCATGCGTGCCCGCTGTGGCTGGCGTGGTTCAGCAGGTCGATGCCGATGCTGCCGGCCGCGGCCTGCCAGCGCTGCGCCAGCGGCAGCTGGAACAGCACGTCGGTGCGGTTGGGGGCCAGCAGCCAGCTGTCGTCCAGCAGCTCCTGCTCCAGTTGGCCGGCGCCCCAGCCGGCGCAGCCCAGGGCCACCAGCGCCTGCGGCGGGCCCTCGCCGCGCGCCATCGCCTCCAGCACGTCGCGCGAGGTGGTCAGGTAGAGGCCATCGCCCACCGCCAGGCTGGAATCGTAGGGCTGCCCGCCGTCGTGCAGGACGAAGCCGCGCTCCGGGTGCACCGGGCCGCCGGCCAGCACCGCCTGCGCCTGCAGGGCGGGATCCTCGCTGGCAATGCCCATCTGCCGCAGCACCTCGCCCACGGTGTACTCGGAGGCGCGGTTCACCACGATGCCCATCGCGCCGTCGGCATCGTGCTGGCAGATCAGGGTGACACTGCGCTCGAAGTAGCGGTCGCGCAGCGCGGGCAGCGCGATCAGCAGGTGGTTGCCGAAGTCCTGGCGGGGCGGTTGCATGCGCGCATTCTAGCGCGCGGCCGGCGCCTGCCAGCGCCCCCGTGGGCCGCCGTCAGCGCCCGACCTCGGCCACTTCCACCCCGTCCAGGCCCTGCGCCAGGGTGCGCACGTCGCCGCCCTGCGCCAGCTTGATGCGCAACCGCACCTCGTTGGCGGAGTCGGCGTAGCGCAGCGCGTCCTCGTAGCTGATCTCGCCGGCCTGGTACAGCTCGAACAGGCTCTGGTCGAAGGTCTTCATGCCCAGCTGCACCGATTCCTTCATCACTTCCTTGAGCTTGTGGATCTCGCCGTCGCGGATGTAGTCCTGCACCAGCGGCGTGCCCAGCAGGATCTCCATCGCCACCCGGCGGCCCTTGCCATCGGGCGTCGGCACCAGCTGCTGCGCGACCACGCCCTTGAGGTTGAGCGACAGGTCCATCAGCAGCTGGCTGCGGCGGTCCTCGGGGAAGAAGTTGATGATGCGGTCCATCGCCTGGTTGGCGTTGTTGGCGTGCAGGGTGCACAGCACCAGGTGGCCGGTCTCGGCGAAGGAGATGGCGTGGTCCATGCCCTCGCGGGTGCGCACCTCGCCGATCATGATCACGTCCGGCGCCTGGCGCAGGGTGTTCTTCAGCGCGTTCTCCCAGCTGTCGGTGTCGATGCCGACCTCGCGCTGGGTGATGATGCAGCCCTCGTGCTTGTGCACGAACTCGATCGGGTCCTCGATGGTGATGATGTGACCGGTCGAGTTCTGGTTGCGGTAGCCGATCATCGCCGCCAGCGAGGTCGACTTGCCGGTACCGGTGGCGCCGACGAACAGGATGATGCCGCGCTTGGTCATCGCCAGCGTCTTGATCACCGGCGGCAGGTTCAGCTCTTCCACCGTCGGGATCCGCGTCTCGATCCGGCGCAGCACCATGCCCACCTGGTTGCGCTGGTAGAAGCAGCTGACGCGGAAGCGGCCCACGCCGGACAGGCCGATGGCGAAGTTGCACTCGTGGGTCTTCTCGAACTCCTCGCGCTGCGCCGGCGTCATCACGTTGAGCACCATGTCGCGGCTCTGCTGCGGGGTCAGTGGCGTCTGCGTGATCGGGCTGATCCGGCCGTGCACCTTCATCGACGGCGGCATGCCGGCGGTGATGAACAGGTCCGACGCCTTCTGGTGCGCCATCAGCTTGAGGAACGAGGTGAAGTCGATGCTGCTCATCGGAATGCTCCTGCGCGGGGGCGCTTATTCGAACAACCGCTTGTCCTTGGCGTATTCGCGGGCCTGCTGGCGGCTGACCACGCTGCGCTTCACCAGCTCCTGCAGGTGCTGGTCCAGGGTCTGCATGCCCTGGCCCTGGCCGGTCTGGATGGCCGAGTACATCTGCGCCACCTTGTCCTCGCGGATCAGGTTGCGGATGGCGGGGGTGCCGACCATGATCTCCCACGCCGCGGTGCGGCCGCCGCCGATCTTCTTCAGCAGCGACTGGCTGATCACCGCGCGCAGCGACTCCGACAGCATCGAGCGCACCATCGGCTTCTCGCCGGCCGGGAACACGTCGATGATGCGGTCGATGGTCTTGGCCGCCGAGCTGGTGTGCAGGG
>CAYYAT010000199.1:0-4090 GCA_964469595.1 uncultured Thermomonas sp. | reverse complement strand
GATGCCGGGCATGGAGGCGTTCCCGTACACCATCCGCGTGGTGTCCGAGATCACCGAGTCCAACGGCTCCTCGTCGATGGCCTCGGTGTGCGGCTCCTCGCTGGCGCTGATGGACGCCGGCGTGCCGATCAAGCGTCCGGTTGCGGGCATCGCGATGGGGCTGGTGAAGGAGGACGATCGCTTCGTCGTCCTGTCCGACATCCTGGGCGACGAGGACCACCTCGGCGACATGGACTTCAAGGTGGCCGGCAGCGAGCATGGCGTCACCGCGCTGCAGATGGACATCAAGATCCAGGGCATCACCGAAGAGATCATGAAGGTCGCGCTGGCGCAGGCCAAGCAGGGCCGCCTGCACATCCTCGGCGAGATGGCCAAGGCTATCACCGCGCCACGCCCGGAGCTGTCCGACTACGCGCCGCGCCTGATCACCCTGAAGATCCATCCGGACAAGATCCGCGAAGTGATCGGCAAGGGCGGCTCGGTGATCCAGGCGATCACCAAGGAAACCGGCACCCAGATCGACATCCAGGACGACGGCACGATCACCATTGCTTCGGTCAATGCCGCCGCCGGGATCGCCGCCAAGGCGCGCATCGAACAGATCACCTCGGACGTCGAGCCGGGCCGGATCTACGAGGGTAAGGTCGCCAAGATCATGGACTTCGGTGCGTTCGTGACGATTGCTCCCGGCAAGGACGGCCTGGTGCACGTCTCGCAGATCTCCAGCGAGCGCGTGGAGAAGGTCTCCGACAAGCTGAAGGAAGGCGACCTGGTCAAGGTCAAGGTGCTGGAAGTCGACAAGCAGGGCCGCATCCGCCTGTCGATCAAGGCCGTCACCGAGGGCGAGGGCACCGGCGAGTAATCGCCGCGTCCCGCGCCGGACACGAAAAAGCGGGCTGCGGCCCGCTTTTTCGTTGCCTGTCTGCCGGGGGGTGCTCCTGCGCCGTGGTGCGGCTCATTCGACCGGCTGCTCGTAGCGGCCCGGCCGCGGATTCAACGTGCCGCACTGCGCGCAGGTGCGCAGGTGGTCGTCGCGGTAGAACCGCTCGAACACGCGGAAGAAGTCCTGCTCGATGTCGACGAGGTGGAAGAACTCCGCGTACAGCTTGTGGTTGCAGTTCACGCAGAACCACATCAGCGCGTCGTCCTCGTGCGGCAGGCGCTTGCGCTCGATCACCAGCCCCACCGAATCCGGCATCCGCTGCGGCGAATGCGGCACCCGCGGCGGCAGGTAGAACACCTCGCCGGCGCGGATCGGGATGTCGCGCACCGTGCCGCGTTCGCCGTCGTAGTCTTCCTGCACGCGCAGCACCATCTCGCCTTCCAGCTGGTAGAACCACTCCGGTCCTTCCTCGAAGTGGTAGTCGGTGCGCGCGTTCGGGCCGCCGACCACCATCACGATGAAATCGCCCTGGACGATGCACTTGTTGCCCACCGGCGGCTTCAGCAGGTGGCGGTGTTCCTCGATCCAGGCGTGCAGGTTGAAGGCAGCGGGCAGCATGGCGTTCAGTCCTCGATCCGGGCGATGCACTTGAGCTCGATGGCGATCGGCGTGGGCAGGGCGGTGATGCCCAGCGTGGTGCGGCAGGGCGCGAGCGCGGGGTCGGGGAAATACTCGGCCCACACGGCGTTGTAGGTCGTGAAATCGCGCGCCATGTCGGTAAGATAGACCGTCACGTCCACCAGGTCCTCCCAGCGCGCACCGCTGGCCTGCAGCACCGCGCGCACGTTGGCGAACACCGCGCGTGCCTGCGCCTCGATGTCGTAGCCGATCAGGCGGCCTGCGTCATCGTGGCGGTTGCCGGGGATCGCGTTGGTGGCGGGATCGCGCGGGCCGATGCCGGACAGGAACAGCAGCCCGCCCACCCGGCGCGCGTGTGGATAGTGCCCCACCGCCTTCGGCGCCGCGCCGGCATGGATGCCAGTGTTCACGCGCGGCTCCAGCGGCGCTGGCCGACCCCGGCGATGGCCGCCGCCTGCACCTGCTCCAGCGAGTCCGCGGAATCCACGTCCATGCCCAGCTCGCGCACGCGGCCGTCGGCCAGGCTGTACACCCAGCCGTGCACGGCCAGCGGCTGGCCGCGCGCCCACGCGTCGGCGATCACCGTGGTCTGGCACACGTTCACGGCCTGCTCGATCGCGTTCAGCTCGCACAGCGCGTCGTGGCGCTGCTCTTCGGGCAGGCCGTCCAGCAGCGCGGCGTGCTTGAGCGCCACGTCGCCGACATGGCGGATCCAGTTGTCGGCCAGGCCCAGCCGGGCGCCGTGCAGCGCGGCGCCGACGCCGCCGCAGCCGTAATGGCCGACGACCAGTACGTGCTTCACCTTCAGCACGTCCACCGAGAACTGCAGCACCGACAGGCAGTTCAGGTCGGTGTGCACGACCACGTTGGCGATGTTGCGGTGGACGAATACCTCGCCCGGCAGCAGGTCCACCACCTGGTTGGCCGGCACCCGCGAGTCGGAGCAGCCGATCCACAGGTATTCCGGGCTCTGCTGGCGCGACAGGCGGTCGAAGAACGTGGGGTCTTCCTGGGTGACGCGGTCGGCCCACGCCTGGTTGTTGCGCAGCAGGGTCTGGAGTTGCTTCTTCATGGGGTGTCCGATGGGGATGGGTCGTGCGCGGGGACGTCCAGCGTCCGGTCCGCGAGCACGGTGTCGTCGGGACCGGTCAGACGCAGGCGGTACTGGCCGGGGGCGAGGTAGAGCGGTGTGTCGGTTTCGCCATCGGCCAGCAGCACGAACTGGTCGGCGGGAATGGCGTCGTCGCCTTCGCTGGCGTAGCGGGCTTCGGCGAGGCAGGGCAGGTGGGTTTTGCAGGGCGTCAGGTCGATCGTGACCGGCTGGCGGCGGGCGTCGAGCGTGAGCCAGGAGGGCCGAACAGATGAGGTATCCGAAGCGGGCAGAACGATGCTGGCGTCGTATCCGTCGGGTGAAGCGCTCCAAACGCGATGTGTATGCCGATCTTCCAGTACCGCGGGTGCCTGCACGTCGAAGGTCCGCGCAAGCCGGTCGGCCGCGGCGCCGTCCTCCCATGTCAGCCGGGTCTGGTCGACGGCGAGGATCGGCAGCCCGGACAGGCGCATGAACTCCAGCGCCATCGGATCGGCATTGCCAGGCTGGCTTCCCGCTCTTTTGCTGATGTGGCCGTAGCCGGCATGAATCAGCACTTTGGCTTTGGGGTGGGCGCGTAACAGCCCAGCCAGTGTCGTCGCCATGCCGGTTTCGCGTTGCTGCTGGGTCAGCCCCGGCTTCGAGGCGGGTTCGTAGGGCACCAGTACATAGCCCTGGCGGCGTGCTTCGCGGAGCATTTCGGCAAAGACCGGCTCGCGCGTGTAATAACCCGTATCGAGCGTGGGGTAGCCCTTGGGCAGCGGCGGATCGGCCAGGGCTTCCACGGCGAGATGGGTGAAGCCGCGTGCCCGCAGCGGTGCCAGCAGGGCCAGCGTCAGTTGCCGGGTCTCCGGGCGATGGTGCGCCTCGTTGACCATGATCACGCGCAGGTCGGCGGCGCGGTCGACGATCCAGTCCACCGCCGGCTGTGCGGCGTGGGTGGCGGGTGTCGGCAGGTCGTCGGGCGCGGCGCGACGGTCATGGAGGGGGAAGCTGCGGATGGCGTCGTTCGGCCGTCCCAGGGTGGCCAGGCTGGCCGCCAACGTTTGCCCCGCAATCTGCTTCCAGGTCGGATTGGCGGCCACCTCGGATCCGGTCATGAACCGGAACTCCGCAAACGGTGTCCGCATTTCGCGCATCCGCGCGAAATACGCGGCGATCGGGTCGGCGGGCGCGTCATCGCCGGTGCCCGTTGCCACGGCGACGCCGGCCAGCAGTGCCAGGCACAGTCCTGCGCCGATTGCAGCCGCACGACTCATGGGACAGCGAGACCGACGTTGCGCGGCTCGGTGAAGAACCGCATGGCCTCCAGCCCGCCCTCGCGGCCGAGGCCGGAGGCGCCGGTGCCGCCGAAGGGCGTGCGCAGGTCGCGCAGCAGCCAGCTATTGATCCACACGATCCCGACCCGCAGCTGCGCGCCGAAGCGGTGGGCGCGGGCCAGGTCGCGCGTCCACACGCTGGCGGACAGGCCGTAGTCG
>CAYYAT010000198.1:2354-4107 GCA_964469595.1 uncultured Thermomonas sp. | reverse complement strand
AGGGTCTTGTCGCCTTTGCGGTTCATGTCCTGGAGCCAGTATTCGGAAGGGGGAGAGGCGCGCGCGCGGGGGCCGCGGGCGCGCTCGGCGCGGCCGCCTCGGGCCGGGCCCAGCTCAGCGCGAAGCCGTTGGTGTAGCGGAGATCGGCGCGCAGCAGGCGGCGCTGCGGGTTCTGCGCGACCAGCTGCGGCAGCAGTGCGGCGAAGCGCTCCAGCCGGGGGGAGGGATCGTCACGGCCGAGCACCACCTGGGTGCCGTCGGCCAGGGTGAGCGACCAGCTGCCGCGCCTGTCGATCGCCACCCCGCGCACGCCGCCGGCGTTGGCCAGCTGCTCGCGCGCCTGGTTGTACAGCGCCACCACCTCCGGCACCCGCGTCTCCGGGCCGTCCAGCAGCGGCAGCCCGGCAGGCACCTGCACCTTGCCGGCCGGGAACAGGTGGCCATGCTCGGACAGCAGCCGGGTCGCGCCCCAGCGCGCGAACGGCTGGTATTCGCTGATTCGCAGCTCCAGCACGTCCGGCCAGTGCTTGCGCACTTGCGCCTGCTCGACCCACGGCAGCTGGTCCACCGCGCGCTGCACCTGGCCCAGGTCCACCGCGAAGAAGCCGCGCTGCGCGTACGGCAGCACGGTGACACGCAGCTGCGCGCGATCCACCCGCTGTAGCTCGCCCTGTACGCGCAGGGTCCGCAGCGGGAAGTGCGCGGTCAGCCACCAGCCGTCCACCACGCCCACCACCGGCAACGCGACCAGCAGCAGCGCCAGCAGCCAGGCCACCGGATGCAGCAGCGCCTTCATGGCGCCCTCCCTGGCGGCGATGCCAGCGTCTGCTCCAGGATCCGCCAGCACAGCTCCTCGAACCCGACGCCGACCTGGCGCGCGGCCTTCGGCACCAGCGAGTGGCTGGTCATGCCGGGCGCGGTATTGACCTCCAGCAGCAGCAGGCGGCCGTCGGCGCGCGCGCGCATCACGTCCACCCGGCCCCAGCCGCCGGCGCCGGCGGCGCGGAACGCGTCCAGCGCCAGCGCGCGGATCGCGTCTTCCTCGGCGCCATCCAGCCCCGGGCACAGGTACTGGGTGTCCTCGGCCACGTACTTGGCCGCGTAGTCGTACCAGCCGCCCTTGGGCACGATCCGGATCGACGGCAGCGCGAGGTCGCCGAGGATGCCCACGGTCAGCTCGTCGCCGACCACCATTTCCTCCATCAGCATCTCGCCGCCGTAAGCGCGCGCGACGGCTTCGGCGGCAGCGATGTCGGCCTCCGCCTGCACCCGCGCCACGCCCACGCTGGAACCTTCGCAGGAGGGCTTGACGAACACCGGCAGCCCCAGCCCCAGCGCCGCCGCGCGCAGGTCGGCGCCGGGCGCCAGCCGCACGAAGCGCGGGGTGGGCAGGCCGGCGGCGATCCACACCTGCTTGGTGCGGATCTTGTCCATGGTCAGCGCGCTGCCGAGCACGCCGGAGCCGGTGCACGGAATGTCGAACGCCTGCAGCAGGCCTTGCAGCACGCCGTTCTCGCCTTCGCCGCCATGCAGGATGTTGAACACGCGGTCGAAGCGCTGTTGCACCAGGCCCTCGCGCAGGGCGGCGATGCCGTCCACCGGCTGCGCGTCGATCCCGCGCGCGCGCAGGGCCTCCAGTACGTTGCGGCCGGAGTCCAGCGAGACCGCGCGCTCGCTGCTGGTGCCGCCCAGCAGCAGCGCCACCCGTCCGAACGCGGCTGGGTCATGGGTGCGCAGCGGCGGCAGCGGCAGG
>CAYYAT010000198.1:0-2253 GCA_964469595.1 uncultured Thermomonas sp. | reverse complement strand
TGCGCCCTCCCCGGCCAGACCGTCGCGGGCCAGCTGCTGGGCGGCCGCACCGATATCGCCAGCGCCCATCAGCAGCAACAGGTCGCCGTCGCGCAGCACGCCCGGCAGCGCCGCAGCCAGTTCGGCCGCGCTGCCCACCAGCACCGGATCGACCCGTCCGCGGGTGCGGATCGAGCGCGCCAGCGCCTTGCCGTCGGCGCCGGCGATCGGCGCCTCGCCGGCCGGATACACCTCGGTCAGGAGCAGCGCATCCACGCCGGACAGCACTGCGGCGAACTCGTCGAACAGGTCGCGGGTGCGGGTGTAGCGGTGCGGCTGGAACGCGACCACCAGCCGGCGCTCGGGCCAGCCGCCGCGCGCCGCCTCGAACACCGCGGCCAGCTCCTTCGGATGATGGCCGTAGTCATCCACCAGCAGCACTTCGCCGCCGCCCGGCAGGGCCAGCGTGGCCAGCTGGTTGAAGCGGCGGCCGATGCCCTGGAAGCCCTCCAGCGCACGCGCGATCGCCGCATTCGGCACGCCCAGCTGCCAGCCGATGGCGGCCGCGGCGAGCGCGTTCTGCACGTTGTGGCGGCCCGGCAGGGCCAGCGTGCAGGGCGTGCGGCTGCCGTCCGGCAGGCACAGGGTGAAGTGCATGCGCGCGCCCTGCTGGCGCACATCGGCGGCGCGCACGTCGGCTTCCGGTGCGAAGCCGTAGGTCACCACGTGGCGCGGGGTGGCGCGCGCCAGCTGCGCCACCTCCTCGTCATCGATGCACAGCACGGCCAGGCCATAGAACGGCAGCCGGTGCAGGAACTCGGAGAAGGCCTGCTTCACCCGCGCGAAGTCGCCGCCGTAGTTCTCCAGGTGGTCGGCATCGATATTGGTGATGATCGCCGCCACCGGGTTCAGGCGTAGGAAGCTGCCGTCGCTCTCGTCGGCCTCCGCCACCAGCCAGTCGCCCCCGCCCAGGCGCGCATTCGCGCCAGCCGCGAGCAGCTTGCCGCCGATCACGAAGGTCGGATCCAGGCCACCCTCGGCCAGCACGCTGGCGGTCAGCGAGGTGGTGGTGGTCTTGCCATGGGTGCCGGCCACCGCCACCCCGCGCTTGAAGCGCATCAGCTCGGCCAGCATCTCGGCGCGCGGCACCACCGGGATGCGCTGCGCGCGCGCCTCCAGCAGCTCCGGGTTGTCCTCGCGGATGGCACTGGAGACCACCACGCAGTCGGCGTCGAGCACGTTGGCCGAGGCATGGCCCTTGTACAGGGTGATGCCGAGCGAGGCGAGGCGGCGGGTGGTGGCGTTGTCAGCGCTGTCGGAGCCGCTGACCTGATAGCCCAGGGTCTGCATCACCTCGGCGATGCCGCTCATGCCGACGCCGCCGATGCCGACGAAATGCACGCGCGGCAGCGCGCGCGACTGGTCGTCGAGCTGGCGCAGGTGCAGGCGCTGCGCGTTCATCGGGACACCTCGCGGGAAAGTTCGGACAGGACCGCCGCAGCCACCCGCGCGGCAGCATCGGGCCGCGCCAGCGCGCGCGCCGCGCGTGCCATCGCCAGGCGTCTGCCGGGATCGGAGGCCAGTTCGGCCAGCACCGCGCGCAGGCGCGCGGCGAGCTCTTCGGATTGCGGCAGCAGCACGGCGGCGCCGCGCTCCACCAGGTACTCGGCGTTGCGGGTCTGGTGGTCGTCCACCGCCTGCGGGAACGGCACCAGCACGCTGCCGATGCCGGCGGCGCACAGCTCGGCCAGGGTCAGCGCACCCGCACGGCAGATCACCAGGTCGGCCCAGGCATAGGCCGAGGCCATGTCGGCGATGAACGGCTCCACCTGCGCCGGCACCGTGGAAGCGGCATACGCGGCGCGCGCCTCGTCCAGCAGCTTCTCGCCGGCCTGATGACGCACCTCCACCGCCAGGCCCAATGCCGCCAGCGCCTCCGGCACCGCCGCGTTCAGCGCGCGTGCCCCCTGGCTGCCGCCGAGCACCAGCAGGCGCAGCGGACCGGAATGATCGAACCCGCGCTGTTCCGGCGGCGGTACCGCGGCGATCGCTTCGCGCACCGGATTGCCGACATGCACCTCGCGCGCGAAGGTCTGCGGGAAGCCCACCAGCACCTGCCGCGCCAGCCGTGCCAGCACCTTGTTGGTGAGGCCGGCCGCCCGGTTCTGTTCGTGTACCAGCAGCGGGATGCCGGCCAGCCGCGCCGCCAGCCCGCCGGGACCTGCGGCATAGCCGCCGAAGCTGACCACCGCGTCCGGCGCGCGCCGGCGCAGC
>CAYYAT010000197.1:0-4110 GCA_964469595.1 uncultured Thermomonas sp. | reverse complement strand
ACCTGCTGCGCGAGGACGTGCGCACCCTCGGCGCGCTGGTCGGCGAGATCCTGGCCGAGCAGTGTGGAGCCGGGTTCCTGCGCGAGGTCGAGGAGATCCGCCGGTTGGCGATCCGCCGGCGCGAGCAGGACGAGCCGGTCGCGGAGTTGGCCGACCGCCTGGCCGGGGTGCCGCTGGCCGAGGCGGAGGCGCTGGTGCGCGCGTTCTCGACCTATTTCGGCGCCACCAACCTGGCCGAACGCGTGCATCGCATCCGCCGTCGGCGCGATTACCAGCGCCAGGGCGAGGCGCCGCAGCCGGGCGGGCTGGAAGCGGAACTGCTGGCGCTGCAGGCGGACGGGTTGCCGCTGCAGGCGCTGGACGCGCTGCTGGCGCGGCTGCGGATCGAACCGGTGTTCACCGCGCATCCCACCGAGGCGGTGCGGCGGGTGCTGCTGGAGAAGGAGCGCGAGGTGGTGCGCCGGCTGGTGGCCGACATCGACCGCCAGCTCACGCCGGCCGAGCGCGCCAGCGGGCTGGAGCGCATCCGCTTCGCGCTGACCGCGGCCTGGCAGACCTCGGACGCGCCGCCGGCGCGGCCCAGCGTGGCCGACGAGCGCGAGCACGTCGGCTTCTACCTGGGCGAGGTGCTGTACCGGGTGCTGCCGGTGTTCCATGAAACCCTGGAAGCGGCAATCGCGCGCGCCTACGGCCGCGCGCTGCCACTGCCGCCGCTGCTGCGCTTCGGCACCTGGGTGGGCGGCGACATGGACGGCAACCCCAACATCGGGGCCGACACCGTGCTGGCCGCGCTGGAGGCGCAGCGCGCGCAGGTGCTGGGCAACTACCGCGCCGACCTCGAGCGGCTGGCGATGCTGCTCACTCAGACCCGCGACCGGGTCGCGGTGGAGCCCGAGGTGGATGCCCGCATCGCGGCGGCGCAGGCGCTGCTGGGCGACGCGCTGGATCCCGACCCGCGGCACGCCGACATGCCGTACCGCCAGCTGCTGGAGGCGATGCGCGAGCGCCTGCGCGCCACCGCGGCCAACGATGCGGCGCGCGGGTATCCGGGGCCGCAGGCGCTGCTGGAGGACCTCGCCGCGATCGACGCCAGCCTGGCGCGCCACCGCGGCGAGCACGCCGGGCGCTTCGCGGTACGGCGGATCATGCGCCGCGTGGAGTGCTTCGGCTTCCACCTCGCGACCCTCGACCTGCGCCAGGATTCGGCCGTGCACGACGCCGCGCTGGCCGCGCTGCTGGACGCCCCGGACTGGGCCGAACAGGCGGTGGAGGCGCGGGTGGCGCGCCTGCATGCGCTGCTAGGTGGTGCGCCGGTGGCGCAGCCGGCGGCCCCGGAGGCGGCGGCCACCCTCGCGGCGTTCGCCGCGGCCGCGCAGGCGCGGCGGCGGTTCGGCGCGCAGGCGATCGGGCCGTACATCATCAGCATGAGCCGCAGCGCCGCGGACGCGCTGGCGGTGCTGGTGCTGGCGCGCAGCGCCGGCTGCGTGGAGGACGGCGAGGTGCCGCTGGACGTGGCGCCGCTGTTCGAGACCGTGGGCGATCTGCAGGCGGCGGCCGGGGTGATGCGCGCGCTGTTCGCGGATCCCGCCTATCGCCGCCATCTGGCCGCGCGCGGCGACCACCAGATGGTGATGCTGGGCTATTCCGACAGCGCCAAGGATGGCGGCCTGCTCGCCTCGCGCTGGGCGTTGCAGCGTGCGCAGGTGGAGCTGCTGGACGTGGCGCGCGCCGCCGGCGTGCGGCTGGCGTTCTTTCACGGCCGCGGCGGCTCGGTCAGCCGCGGCGGCGGCAAGACCGGGCGCGCGATCGTGGCTGCGCCGCGCGGCTCGGTGGATGGCCATTTCCGCCTGACCGAGCAGGGCGAGGTGATCCATCGCAAGTACGGCATCCGCGCGCTGGCGCTGCGCAACCTCGAGCAGATGGCCGGCGCGGTGCTGCGCGCCTCGCTGCGGCCGCGCGCGCCGGAGCCGCGCGAACCCGAGTGGCGCGCCATGGCCGACGTGCTGGCCGCCGATGCGCGCGCGCATTACCGCGCGCTGGTGCACGAGCATCCCGATTTCCCGGCGTATTTCCGCGCCGCCACCCCGATCGACGTGATCGAGCAGTTGCACATCGGTTCGCGCCCGTCGCGCCGGCGCGACGGCAGCATCGCCAACCTGCGCGCGATCCCGTGGGTGTTCGCCTGGGCGCAGAACCGCTCCGGCCTGACCGGCTGGTACGGCCTGGGCACCGCGCTGCAGCGCGGGATCGACAGCCACGGGCTGGACGCGATGGCGGCGATGACCCGCGACTGGCCGTTCTTCGCCGCGATGATCGACGACGTGGAGATGCTGCTGGCGAAGTCGGACCTGGCGATCTTCGAGCGCTATTCGCGCCTGGCCGGCCCGCTGCACGATGCCTTCTTCCCCGGCATCGCCGCCGAGTTCGCGCGCGTGCGCGCGGCGATCCCGGCGCTCAAGCAGCGCAGCGGCCTGCTGGCCGACGACTACCGGCTGCGGCTGTCGATCCGCCTGCGCAATCCCTACGTGGACCCGATCAGCCTGCTGCAGGTGGACCTGCTGCGGCGCTGGCGCGAAGGCGGCCGCAGCGACGAGGCGCTGCTGCGCGCGCTGGTCTCCACCGTCAACGGCATCGCGGCGGGGATCCAGAACACCGGCTGAGTGCGCCGGTCCGTCCGTGGTTCGACAGGCGCATCACGAACGGACGGGGCGCGCGCCTGCGGGAAGCGTCAGGCCTGCGGCGGATCGGCAGGAGGCGGGCCGTCCGCGGCGAGCAGGAAATCGGTGTAGGCGAAACGGCCCTCGCGCAGCACGGTGTCGCCGCGCGCCAGCGCCAGCGGGGTGGCGAACATCGGGCCGGCCTCGACGCAGGTGTGGAATTCGCCGTGCTCGCCGCAGGGGTCGATGGCGGCCGGCAGCGCCTGCAGCAACGCGGCGTCGAACGCGTGCCCGGCGAACTCCGGGGCCAGCCGGGTGGTGTCCACGCAGCACAGGTGCGCGCGCAGGCCGCCCGCCAGCATCGTGCGCGCCAGGGCCGCGGTATCGCGGCCGAACAGCGGGAACAGCGGCGTCCAGCCCAGCCGCGCGCACAGCGCTTCGCGCCAGACGCGGATGTCGGCCAGGAACAGGTCGCCAAAGGCGATCCGCGCCAGCCCCGGCCAGCGCGCCTGCGCGCGTGCCAGCGCGTCCGCGAAGCTGGCCTCGTAGCGGGCGTTGTCGGCCGCCTGCGGGATCCAGGCCTCGATCACCGGCAGGCCGGCGGCGCGTGCCTGCGCGTGCAGGACCTCGCGGCGGATGCCCTGCATCGAAATGCGGTCGTAGCCTTCGGTGAGGGTGGTCAGCAGGCCCACCACCTCGACCTCGCCGGCCTGGCGCAGCGCGTACAGGGCCCAGGCGGCGTCCTTGCCACCGCTCCATGACAGCAGCGCGGGTGTCATGGCGGGATGCGCGCGCTCAGGCCGCGGTGACGTCGCGCAGCTGCCAGTGGTCGCCGGCGAGCAGATGCATGCGCTGGCGCAGCACGGTGGAGGGGAGGGTGGTGTCCACCGTCAGGTCGATGTGCAGGTCGTGCTGGGCGCCGCGGACCACAGCCTGCGGATCGGTTTCGCCCAGGGCGGGATCGACATCGTCGGGATCCTCCTGCGCTGCGCTCCAGCGGTCGAACAGTGCGCGCGAACGCAGGGCATCCTGCAACTCCTCTGCGAGACCGTCGGCGCCGTGCGAGTGGAACGCAAGGCCGGGGGTATCGCCACGGGCGGCGGAGGGGTCGGGCAGGCGGATGTGGTAGCGCATCGTGGTCTCGTGTGGGGCTCAACTGGCGACAGGATAATGCGCGGCGCGTGCAGGCGCCGTCACCCTCAGTCGAAGCCGCTCTGCTCCGAGGCGAAGCCCACGGTCAGAGCGCCTTTGCCCACGTTGACCAGCCCTGACAGGCCCATGAAGCTCTCGAACACCTCCACCTTGCGGTCGGCGCAGGCCTCGCGCAGACGGTCGTAGCCGGGCAGCTTGCGCATCTCTTCCAGCGGCCCGCCGTAGCTCAGGCACACGGTCGGTGCCAGCAGGCCGCTCTTGACCCGGCGCGCGGTGAAGTCGAACAGGCGTTCGCTGGCGT